>NZ_JBQIQO010000031.1:0-27971 GCF_056799795.1 Rikenella sp. | reverse complement strand
GTTTTCCGGCGGGGGCGCATTGGGGTAATACTCGCATTATAGCGCCCCGCCGAGAAAACCACAGCCCGACAGACTCACGAAGACTGAGGACTGCGGAGCGTAAGGCGTAGCGTAGCTATCACGAAAGTTCTTTGCGCCGCTTTCTTACAAGAAAGCGGCAGTTCTATCCGGCACAAAGAATGTCAGACAAATAACCCTACGGTTATTTTGCTGCGATCTTGGCCCAAGAGTCCTTGAGGCCCACCGTCCGGTTGAAAACCGGGGTGCCAGGTTTCGAGTCGCTGTCGGCGCAGAAGTAACCGAGACGCTCGAACTGGAACTTGTCGCCCGGGACGGCATCCGCCAGCGCCGGTTCGCAGTAGGCCTGTACGGTCTTCAGGGAGTCCGGGTTGAGGTTGTCGAGGAACGAGCCGCCCTCGGTCTGCACTTCGTCCGGGCTTTCAACGGCAAACAGGCGGTCGAACAGCCGCACCTCGGCCGGTACGGCATGCGCGGCCGATACCCAATGGATGATCCCCTTGACTTTTCGTCCGTCGGACGAGCCGCCGCCCAGCGACAAGGGGTCGTAGGTGCAGCGCAATTCCGTGATTTCACCCGTGGCCGGGTCTTTCACCACCTCGTCGCACTTGATGAGGTAGCCGTACCGCAGCCGCACTTCGCCGCCGGGTCTGAGCCGGAAGAACTTCTTCGGCGGTTCTTCCATGAAGTCGTCGCGTTCGATGTAGACTTCCCGACCGAACGGCACGTTCCGCCGGCCGGCCGATTCGTCTTCCGGATTGTTGACGCACTCGATCTGTTCGACTTGTCCCTCGGGATAGTTGGTGATCACGACTTTCAAGGGGTTGAGCACGGCCATCCGACGCAAGGCGGTCTTGTTCAGGTCTTCGCGCACGCACCACTCCAGCAAGCCCAGGTCGATGACATTGTCGCGCTTGGCCACTCCCACCTTTTCGGCGAACATTCGGATGGATTCCGGCGTATAACCGCGCCGCCGCAGGCCGCAGATGGTGGGCATCCGCGGGTCGTCCCAGCCGGAGACGTATCCTTCTTTGACGAGTTGCAGCAGTTTGCGCTTGCTCATCACGGTGTTGGTCAGGTTGAGCCGTGCGAATTCGTACTGGTGGCTGGGGAAGATCCCCAGTTGCTCGATGAACCAGTCGTACAGCGGTCGGTGGACGTCGAATTCCAGCGTACAAATCGAGTGGGTGATGCGTTCGATGGAGTCGCTCTCGCCGTGGGCGTAGTCGTACATCGGGTAGATGCACCACTTGTCGCCTGTCCGATGGTGATGGGCGTGGATGATGCGGTACATCAGCGGGTCGCGTAGGAGCATGTTGGGATGTCCCATGTCGATTTTGGCCCGCAAAACTTTCTCGCCGTCTTTGTATTTCCCGTCGCGCATCTCGGCGAACAGGCGCAGATTCTCTTCGACGCTACGGTTCCGGTACGGGCTGTCGACGCCGGGCTGGGTCACGGTCCCGCGACCCTGTCTGATCTCTTCCTGGGTCTGGTCGTCGACGTAGGCCAGGCCTTTCTTGATCAACTCGACGGCCCAGTCATAAAGCTGCTCGAAATAATCGGAGGCGTAGTGCTCTTCGGCCCACTCGAACCCGAGCCACCGGATGTCTTCCTTGATGGAGTCGACGTACTCGACGTCTTCTTTCACGGGGTTGGTGTCGTCGAATCGCAAGTTGCACTTCCCGCCGTATTTCTTGGCCATCCCGAAGTTCAAACAGATGGACTTCGCATGCCCGATGTGCAGATACCCGTTGGGCTCGGGTGGAAAACGGGTGTGGACGCGGGGCTCGCCTGCGGCGATCGATTGCTCGATGATCTCTTCTATGAAGTTCAGCTTGTCGGTGCTTTCCATAGGAATGTTCGCTTTGTTCTATCTTACAAAGATATTGTTTTTTTTGTCTGTTTGACCGGACGGAACCGTACCTTTTCTGAAGAAAAGGTACCCAAAAGACTTTTATGATAGCTACGCTACTCCTTAGGCTTCGCAGTCCTCATGTTTCGCGAGTCTGTCGGGCTGGGTTTTCTCGGCGAGCGCGCTAATAACGGGCAAAGAACCCAAGCGCGCTGCGCCGGAAAACCCCAGCCCAACCAACAAACCGAGAGTTGGGCGACCGGCAGCTTGAGGATGCGTTAGCATCCGTCTAAAGTTTTTCTGGTTCTCTTTGTTCACAAAGAGAACAGTTCCAGCTGGTCATAAAGCAAAAACAGATAGTTTTGTCGGAAAGAATCAAATAGAGAAGCTATGAAAAAGACAGTGATCGAGCTGGAGAACATGGAGTTTTACGCCTATCACGGGCATTACGAAGAAGAGCAGAGAGTAGGGAACCGGTTTCGGGTAGACCTGCGGTTCGAAGTCGACAGCGCGGAGGCCGCCCGGACAGACGAGCTCGCGACCACGGTCAGCTACCTGGACGTATATCAGAGCGTGCGGCGGCAGATGGAGATTCCGTCGCACCTGCTCGAGCACGTCGCCGGGCGGATCGTGGAGGCGTTGCGGGCAGAGTTTCCCGCCGTGGGAGCCCTGCGGTTGAAGGTCTCGAAACTCGACCCGCCGTTAGGCGGTCAGGTTGAGAAAGTTAGTCTGGTGGTGGAAGATTAATCGGGTGATATACAGTCGATTAATTAAATGTTAATAAGTTTTTGGCCCCTGTGATTTCGGCAGGCGGAAAGGGCCTTACCTTTGTCTCCGGAAACCGAAATTCAAGACCAAAACATATCATGCAGGATCTTAAACAATATTCCTACGAAGAGGCCGTGGCCGGCGCGCGCGACTACTTCAACGGCGACGAGCTGGCGGCGACGGTGTGGGTTAGCAAGTATGCCCTGAAGGACTCGTTCGGCAAGATTTACGAATGTTCGCCGGAGCAGATGCACCGCCGGATCGCCCGCGAGTTGGCGCGGATCGAGGAGAAGTATCCCAATCCGATGAGCGAGGAGGAGATTTACGGGATGCTCGACCACTTTAAATACGCGGTGCCGCAGGGCGGGCCGATGACCGGGATCGGGAACGACCTCCAGATCGCTTCGATCTCGAACTGTTTCGTGATCGGACACGAGACGCCGGCGGATTCGTACGGCGGGATTATCCGCATCGACGAGGAGCAGGTGCAGCTGATGAAACGACGCGGCGGGGTGGGGCACGACTTGTCGCACATCCGGCCGACGGGCTCGCCGGTGCTGAACTCGGCTTTGACCAGTACGGGGATCGTGCCGTTCATGGAACGCTACTCGAACTCGACGCGCGAGGTGGCGCAGGACGGACGACGGGGGGCTTTGATGCTGTCATTATCGATTAAGCATCCGGATGCGGAGCGCTTTATCGACGCGAAGCTGGAGCAGGGGAAGGTGACGGGGGCGAATGTCTCGATCAAGGTGGACGACGAGTTCATGCAGGCGGCGATCGACGGAAAACCGTACAAACAGCAGTTCCCGATCACGGGTGACAAGCCGATGGTGTCGGGCGAGGTGGATGCGGCGGCGCTGTGGAAAAAGATCGTCCACAATGCCTGGAAATCGGCGGAACCGGGGGTGCTCTTCTGGGATACGATCATCCGGGAGTCGGTGCCCGACTGCTATGCGGACTTGGGCTTCCGGACGGTGTCGACCAATCCGTGCGGCGAGATTCCGCTGTGTCCGTACGACAGCTGTCGGCTCTTAGCGCTGAATCTCTACAGCTATGTGGTCAAACCGTTTACGCCGGAGGCGCGGTTCGATACGGCCAAGTTCAAAAAGCATGTGCGCAAGGCGATGCGGATGATGGACGACATCATCGATATCGAGCTCGAAAAGGTGGAATCGATCATCGCCAAAATCGAGAATGACCCGGAGGCGGCGGATATTCGGCGGGTGGAACGGGAGTTGTGGGGCAAGATTCGAGAAAAGGCGCTGATGGGACGCCGGACGGGGCTGGGGATTACGGCCGAAGGGGATATGCTGGCGGCGCTGGGGATGCGGTATGGGTCGGACGAGGCGATCGCGTTCGCGGCGGAGTTGCAGAAGACGCTGGCGGTGGAGGCTTACAGAGCTTCGGTCGAGATGGCGGGCGAACGGGGGGCGTTCAAGATGTACGACGCGGCGAGAGAGGCGGAAAATCCGATGATTCAGCGGGTTCGCGAGGCGGATCCGAAGCTGTACGACCTGATGGTGAAGCAGGGGCGAAGGAATGTGGCGATGCTGACGATTGCGCCGACGGGGACGACGTCGCTGATGACACAGACGACCAGCGGGATCGAACCGGTCTTCCTGCCGGTCTACAAGCGGCGGCGGAAGGTCAACCCGAGCGATAAGTCGGTGAATGTCACTTTCGTGGACGAGGTGGGGGATTCGTGGGAGGAGTACAATGTCTATCACCACCATTTTCTGACGTGGGTCAAGGTCAATAAGGGGCTCACGGACGAACAGATCAAAAAGCTGTCGGACAAGGAGGTGGATAAATTGGTGGCGGAATCGCCGTACCACAATGCGACGTCGAACGATATCGATTGGGTGGCGAAGGTCAAGATGCAGGGGGCGATGCAGAAGTGGGTGGATCACTCGATTTCGGTGACGGTCAACCTGCCGAACGATGTGACGGAGGCGTTGGTGGACGAGGTCTACCGGACGGCTTGGAAGTCGGGGTGCAAGGGGGTGACGGTCTATCGGGACGGAAGCCGGGCGGGGGTGCTGGTCAAGAAGGACAAGAAGAAGGAGGAGGAAGATGGGATTCCGGCCAGCCGACCGATGTCGCTGGAGGCGGATGTGGTGCGGTTCAAGAACGGGCCGGAGGATTGGATCGCGTTCGTGGGGCTCTATAACCACAAACCGTATGAGATATTTACGGGGAAGGTGGATGAGGATGCGCTCTATTTCCCGAAGACGATCAAGAAGGGGAATATCATCAAGGTGATCGAGAAGGACGGGACGAAACGGTATGATTTCCAATATAAGGATAAGTACGGGTATGTGAATTCGGTGGGGGGGATTTCGCGCTTGTTCGACGAGGAGTTCTGGAACTATGCGAAGCTGATTTCGGGGGTTTTGAGGACGGGGATGCCGCCGATCGATGTGGTGAATCTGGTTTCGTCGCTCCGGCTGAACAGCGACACGATCAATACGTGGAAAAACGGGGTGGCGAGAGCGCTGCACAAGTATATCCCGAACGGGACGAAGCCGAAGGGGGGCAAAAAGTGTCCGGAGTGCGGGCAGGAGGCGCTGGTGTATCAGGAGGGGTGTCTGGTCTGCACGAATTGCGGACACTCGAAGTGCGGTTGATGCGGCAGGGTTGGTATAAATTCCTTGTTTTGTTTTGGGGTTCAGGGCCGGAACTATCCGGCCCTGAATCGTTTTTAGGGGGATTGTTGTGGGGAGAGGTGTCTTGCGGTTGGGGACTGCCTTTGCGAGTTGTTGGGGTAGAGGCTGCCTTTTGCCCACCGCGGGCACGCGGGGCCTGCCCGGCCTGAGGGCAGTACCCTCCTGTTGGCGAAGACGCGCGCCCTGCCTTAGGAGGGGAATCGTCAAAATGTGTTGGCATATTTTGACAAGATTTCCCCGGCGCGCACCAAGAACTGGGCTGAACTGATTAAGCGATATGAAGTATCGCTCTGTCCCGCCGGGGTCACCCGGCCGGCCCGAGGCCAGTTTTAGGCGGGTCAAAGCTCGACCGCGCGCGACTGCTGAAGTAGGAAATCATTCAAACGCGTGTGGCGCGTTTGAATAAGATTTCCGCCAGCGCGCGGACAAAGAACGGCGCGCGAAAAAACTCGATTCTGCACGAAAAATCCGTCGCCCGCCCGCCTAAGAGGGCATATTCTGCCGATTGGCGGTGAGCCAATCCGGCAAGAATTGCCGCGGGCGACGTTTAGGAGTAGATACGCCTATCTTTCGAGTGCCGAGCGGCACCGGCGGAGCGACAGCGGAGCCGCAGTGAGGCGGACACGGGGCGGAGAACTGGGGTGAGCTTTGGGCCGTGTCTTGTTCTTCAAGCGGGAAAACCGATTACGGTTTTTCCGCCGCGCTGGGCCGAGCATGGGGCTGAAATTTGGGCGGTGAGTTGGGTCTTGTCTGTTCTTCGGGCTCGAAAACCGATTGCGGTTTTCGAGCTGGACCGGCCTGAGCTTCTGCGGCTCTACGAGCCGCCGGGCTTGCGGCGGGGCATCTTCAATGCCCGGGCCGGACGCCGCAGCCCGCCCCCGACAGAATTGGGGCGAGGTTGGTGGCCGGGCTTAAGGCTTTACTCTCGGATGAGAGCGAATAGCGCGATTCCGTGAGGAATCGCCGTCCTCGGCGAGGGCGACGCATTAGCGGCGCAGGGGAGGCGCGCCGAGGACGAACTTCTGAGAATAGGGCGATGAATGAGCTGAGCTCCAGCGATCTTTAGGTCGCCGGCCTCGTCGCCCAGCGGCGAAGCCGCTCGGGAGAGTGGGCGACAGGCCGAATCCGACAGAATGTGGTGATAAACGGGCGGTGGTTTGGGCGAAACTGTTGCGACCCTTTAGGGGTGCCGGGCCTGCGCGCTGGGCCTTCGGCCCATCCTCGGAGCCGCAGCCCGAACCCGAAAGAAATGGAAGACAAGCCGAACTTGAAAGATTTGGGCGGTGAATGAGGAAAGTGCTTTTGAGGGTCGAAGCCTGCGGGGCCCACAGCAACGTTAGTTGTGGGCCTCCGCTGGGGGAGGCTTCGGCCCGCGCGGTTCTTCGAACCGCAGGATTCAGCTCAAAAGTAGGGTAGAGGCTGGCGGCAAAAAATGCTGTGCGTCCGTTTATTCCGAGAGGCAACGCAACTGACGACCGCCGGCACGGTTGCCCGAGTAGTTGAGGGTGAGCTCTGTCGCGGCGAAGCTCAAGTACATGCCGCCAGTTCCGCCAAAGGAGGAAGACCAACTGTATCCGTAGTTGCCGAGGCCACCCGGCTTGCCCGAAGAGTAGTGGCGGTAGCCCGGGCGATGCTGCTCGGCCAGTGAATCGTAAATGTAGGAAAGAAAAAGAGTAGAAGCCCGGGTTCTAAGTTCCCAATCGGTTTCGGCGAAAGCTCTCCTGCCCGTTTATTCCGAGAGGCAACGCAACTGAAAACCCCATCCGCGATCATTCACGCCACTGGAGTTAATCCATGTTGTCCCGAAATTCAAATTCATGCCGAAAGTACCGCTGATCGTAGAGCCCCAGCTGTACCCACGGTGGCCGATGTCGTGCAGTGCGCCCGAAGCTGCCCAGCGGTAGCCCGGGGCGGTGCCGCTCGGCATTCGAAAGCAGGCCGCCTCTATCCTAAATTGCCCCCACAGGCACGTCTCCTTCTGTTTATTCCGAGAGGCAACGCAGCTGAAAACCGGAGGCGCGATTGTCTGAATTGTTGGTGCCGAGGCCTCCCGTGCCGAAGCCTAAACACAAACCGCCGGTATTGCTGCTGCTGAATGCAGATGCCCAACCGTACCCGTAGCGGCCGCTGCCGTCCTGCAAACCCGAATATGTGTTGCGGTAGCCCGGGGCGGGCGATCGATCGATCAAATTGATGGAATAATAGATACAGCCTCTTAGCGCCGCTGCATGTTTTTCACCTTCTTGGCCATTGCCGAGGCGAAGATGAAATCTTCCAGCTCACGATTGTCTGCGTCGAGAATGTCGTCCTTCGTCCCTTCCCACCACTTTTTCCCCTGATAGATGAAGATGATCGTGTCGCCGATCTCCATCACGGAGTTCATGTCGTGGGTGTTGATGATGGTCGTGATGTTGTACTCCTGGGTGATCTCCTGGATCAGGTTGTCGATCACGACCGAGGTCTTCGGGTCGAGCCCCGAGTTGGGCTCGTCGCAGAAGAGATATTGGGGGTTCATCACGATCGCCCGTGCGATCGCGACCCGCTTGATCATCCCGCCGCTCAGTTCCGACGGGTAGAGGTGTTCGGCGTTGGTCAGGTTGACGCGCTTGAGGCAGAAGTCGGCCCGGTCTTCCTTCTCGCTCTGAGACATGTCGGTGAAGAGGTCGAGCGGAAACATCACGTTTTCGAGCACGGTCGAGGAGTCTAACAACGCGCCGCCCTGAAAGATCATACCCAGTTTCTGACGGATCTCGCGCTTCACTTCGAGCGGGGCGCCGCTGAAGCAGAGGTCGTCGTAGAGGATCTGGCCGCTGTCGATCTCGTGCAGGCCGACGAGGCATTTCAACAGCACGGTCTTACCCGAACCGCTCTGGCCGATGATCAGGTTGGTCTTGCCGGGCTGGAAGGTGGCGGTGATCCGGTCGAGAACGGGCCGCCCTTCGAAGGATTTGCAGACGTCGATGGCACGTATCATTTGGTCAGCATGATTTGGGTGAGAATCAGGTTGAAGATCAGGATCACGATGCTGCTCACCACGACGGCACGGGTGCTGGCGCGCCCGACTTCGAGCGAGTTGCCTTTGGCGTAGTAGCCGTAGTAGGCCGATACGGTGGAGATGATGATGCCGAAAACGCAGGCTTTGGTGATCGAGTAGCTGATATAGAAGGGGTTGACGGCGTACCGAATCCCGGCGAGGTATTCGAAGGGGGGGAATATCTGGGTCGCCTCGACGACGAGGTAGCCGCCGATGACGCCGATGATCATACTCATGATGGTGAGCAGGGGGAAAAAGAGGGCTGAGGCCACCACTTTCGGCAGGATGAGGTAGCTGGCGGAGTTGACGCCCATAATCTCCAGGGCGTCGATCTGTTCGGTGATCCGCATGGTGCCGATCTCGGAGGCGATATTGGAGCCCACTTTCCCGGCCAGAATCAGGGCGACGATCGTGGAGCTGAATTCCAGTACGATCGATTCCCGGGTGGCGTATCCGATGAGCATCTTCGGGATGAAGGGGTTTTCGAGGTTGTTGGCCATCTGGATGACGACCACGGCGCCCATGAAAACCGAGATGATCGCGACGATGCCGATCGAGTTCAGGCCGATGGATTCCATCTCGAACAGGGTGCGGCGGCGGTAGATCGAGAGTTTCTCGGGGCGCGCGAAGACTTTCCGCATCAGGGTGAGGTATTCGCCGGTCTCTTTGAATATGCGCATGGTGGGTTTCGATCGATGAGGGGGGTTAGACGAGGCCGAGCCGGGCGGAGATCTCCAGCATCCGACGGATGGAGCCTTCGGCGCGGCGGCGCACCTCTTCAGGGATGAGGATTTCGGGTTGCAGGCTCTCCAGGGCGGCGGCGATCTTCGGCAGGGTGATGAGTTTCATGTAGCTGCAGTTGTTGCAGCCGCAGGAGGGGTCGCTCGGCGGGGCGGGGATAAAGGTCTTGCCGGGGGCGGCGAGGCGCATCTGGTGCAGGACGCCGGGCTCGGTCACGACGATGTAGGTGTCGGTCGAGGTGTCGTTCACGGCGTATTTCAACAGGCCGGCGGTCGAACCGACGTAGTCGGAGATGAGGACGATGGGCCGTTTGCACTCCGGATGGGTCAGCACTTTGGCGTGGGGATAGGCCTGTTTCAGTTCGAGGATCTTTTCGAGCGAGAACTCTTCGTGGACGTGGCAGGCGCCGTCCCACACGAGCATGTTCTCGCGCCCGGTGATGTTCCGGATGTAGTTGCCGAGGTTCCGGTCGGGCCCGAACAGAATGGGTTCGTCGGGGGGTAGCGAGCGGACGATCTCGACGGCGTTGCTGCTGGTGCAGACGATGTCGGTCAGGGCTTTGACTTCGGCGGTGGTGTTCACGTAGGAGATGACGGTCCGCCCGGGGTTCGCGGCGATGAAGGCGGCGAACTCGTCGGCGGGGCAGGAGTCGGCCAGCGAGCAGCCGGCGGCCATGTCGGGCATCAGGACGGTTTTCCGGGGGGAGAGGATTTTGGCGGTCTCGCCCATGAAGTGGACGCCGGCGAAGAGGATGACGTCGGCGTCGGTGGTCGCTGCCCGCTGCGACAGGGCGAGGCTGTCGCCGACGAAATCGGCGATGTCCTGCACGTCGGAGTCGGTGTAGTAGTGGGCCAGAATGACGGCGTTGCGCTCGCGGCGGAGGGTGTCGATTTTCTCTTTCAAAGCATCCATAACAGGGCAAATATACGATTTTCCGCGGGTTCGGCGGCCATAAAAGCGGTTATAAAAAAGCGCCGTCGCTCCCTCGTTGAAGGAGAAACGGCGCGGATGGAGGGCATAGTATGCCGCGGAAGGGTTATCGGCGTCCGCCGGGGCCACCGCCGGGAGGCGGGCCTGCGGGGCCGCCTCCGTGAGGCCCGCGCTGCCAGCTCGAACGGTCGTTGGTGCCGTAGTTTTCGGCGGAACGGTTTTTCCGGGTGTCGAACTTGTAGGTGAAGCTGAGCATGAAGTAGCGCTTCAGTGTCCGGGTGAGGGTGGTCTGGGTGTAGGTGGCGTTGCTGCTCTGCCAGAAGGAGCGGTTCTGGTTCAGCAGGTCGTAGGCCGAAAGGCGCACTTCGGCTTGCTTGTATTTCAGGAACTTATACCCGATGGCGGCGTTCAGCAGGGCGTAGTGTTGGGTGTAGCTCGACTGTGTCCCGACGGAGTTGCGCCAGGTGGCGTCGGCGTTGATGAAGAGCCCTTTCCAGAGGAAGACGTTCAGGAAGGCGGCCAGGTCGTTGCCGATGTAGCGGTCGAAGGTGCGGTCGGCCTGACCCGAGGCGCGGTCTTTCTGTTTGCTGACGGTGAAGTTCAGCGAGGGACGGTAGGCGAGGGTGAAGTCGACGTTCTCGGAGATGTTGCTGGTCAGCGAGAGGTTCATCCCCATCCGGTTGCTGTACGAGAGGTATCTCTCGTGGTCTTCCATCGAGGGGGTCTTGGCGAACTGGTAGCGGAAGCCGATGTTCATGTTGCTCCGGATGGGTTGGATCCGGAAGCTGTAGATGCCGAAGAGGTTGGCGTTGACGTAGCCGTTGAGGTTCACCGGGGTGGAGACTTGGGCCCCTTTGACGACGGTAATTCCTTTGATCTCTTCGTCGGCGGTCAGGTAGCGGCGGTGGGTCGCGATGTAGTCCTGGGTGAGGTTGGCGAAGGCGAAGAGGTGGAAGTTGGTCGATTTCTCGGGGTTGGCGATGTTGTAGGAGACTTGCAACCGGTCGGTATAGCTCTGTTTCAGGTCGGGGTTACCGTAGTAGACCTGAAGGGGGTTGCTGACGTTCAGTACGTCTTGCAGCTGGTTGACGGTCGGGGTGGAGGTGCTCCGGCGGTATTCGAACTGGAGGCTCTGCATCTTGGTGGGTTTCCATTCGAAACGGACGCGGGGCAGCCAGGCGTCGAAGTGGTAGCGGTTCTCCAGCTCGCGGGGGTAGGTCTCGTCGTCGTTCAGGGTGGTGTACTGGTAGCTGAGCGAGGCGTTGAGGGTCATCTTATCTTTCTTGACCCAGTTGTAGCCGATGGTTCCGGCATGGCGGGTCTGGTCGCGGTTGAAGAGGTTCGAGGTGGTGGGGTCGAGCTCCAGTATCTCGTTCAGCAGCGGATCCCAGTCGTAGCTCAGGATCTTGGAGTCGGTCTTGTCGTAGCCGATGCGGTAGCTGAACTGCAAGCGGGAGGATGGCGACAGGGGTTCGGCGTAGCTCACGCGGCCGGAGGCGTCGAAGCCGGGGGTGCCGAGGGTGCCGATCTGGTTCAGGGTGCTGTAGGTCAGGTCGCCGGTGGCTTTGGTGTAGAGGTCGAGCAGCGAAAGGCCTTCTGCGCTCTCGTCGCCGGTCTCGTCCAGCGAGCCGTATTCGGATTGCTGGGTGCGGTCGCCCCAGCCGTTGCTGCCGCCGACGGAGCCGCCGACGGAGAGGGTGCGACCGGCTTTCCCGAAGCGGTGCATCCAGAAGAGGTTGGCGGAGGCGTCGTAGGTGCCTAATTTCGTGGCGTAGCGGTTGGCGGCGGTGTTGGTCTCCATGGCGTTGAGCCAGGTGCTGGTGAGGTTGGCGCTGTGGCCGTGGTTGGTGGAGTAGGTGACGCGCGGACGGAAGAAGATGCGGTTGGTTTCGTTGGGGTTCCACTCGATCCGCAGGTTGGCGCGGTGCTGGTAGTTGTAGCCTCGGGTGGCGGTGGTGTCGTAGTACTGGCGGTTGCCTTCGGTGTTGTAGTTCTGGGTGATGGCGCGCCAGATGTCGGCGTTGACGTTGTTGAAGAAGTAGCTGCCGTTGATCTTCACTTTGGAGAAGTCGCCCTGGTAGTTGAGGCCGGCCATGGTGGTGGTCTGGATACCGCCGCGGACGCCGGTGGTGAACTGGCTGGCGTCGATGCCGCCGCCCATGCCGCCGCGGCGCCCGGTCATGGCGCTGGCGATGTCGTTCAGGGTGAAGCCCTGGTTGTTGACGTTGTTCCGCGCGGCGAGAATGGTCCACCGGTGGGTGGGGTTGAAGATGTTGGCGGCGGCGCCCAGCGAGTAGCGGTTGTCGGTGCCGTAGCCGGCGTAGACTTTACCGAAGGCGCTGGAGCTGACGCCGCTTTTGGTGACGATGTTGATGGCTTTGATGCGTTCGCCGTCGTCGAAGCCGGAGAATTTCGATTCGTCGCTCTTGTCGTCGAAGACTTGCATGCTGGCGACGACGTCGGCCGGGAGGGTCTTCAGGGCCAGGGCGGGGTCGTCGGCGAAGTATTCTTTGCCGTCGACGTAGACTTTGCCGACGGTCTGGCCGTGGACTTCGACGGCGCCGTTCTCGTCGGTGGTCACGCCGGGCATCTTCTTGAGGAGGTCTTCGCTGGATGCGTCGGGGTTGGTCTTGAAGGCGGCGGCGTTATATTGCAGGGTGTCGCCGCGCATGGTGGCCATGGGGGCCTGGGCGGTGACTTTCACTTCGTTGGTGGTGATGGCTTCGGGGAGCATCCGAATGGTGCCGAGGTCGATGGTGCGACCGGACGAGGGGTCGATCGGCTTGCGGTAGTCTTTGTAGCCGATGAACGAGATGCTGAGGGTGGTGCTTTTCTCGCGGCTGACGATGGTGAATTCGCCTTCCAGACCGGTCAGGACGGTGCGTTTGGCTACGTCGGGCTCGGTGGGGTTGATCATGACGTAGGCTCCGGGAATGGGTTTGCCGTCGTCGCTGCCGATTACTTTCCCTTTGATGGTGATGGGGGCTGCGGCTGCCAGGGCGGGCCATAACAGCAATCCGACCCATCCGATTACTCTTCTCATGCTACAAATCACGTTTACGTTATCTCTGGTTTTGAATGAATTTTCCGTTTATGCGTGCGGGGTGGGACCGGGTTGTTTCGGGTGCCGTGCGGGCAGATCCGGTCCGCGCGACCCTACGGGTCGCAAGAGCAACGCCTCTTTGCTATGAGATTCGTCCTCGGCGCGCCTTGTTGATGCTGTTCGCCGCCAGCGGAGGCACAAAAGCAACGCCTATTCGCACTTGAGTTAAGCGGGTCGAAGCCTGCGGGGCTCACAGCAACGTCAGTTGCGGGCCTCCGCTGCGGGAGGCTTCGGCCCGCGCGGCTCAACGAGCCGCAGAAGTTCAGCCCAACTCCTTGCACCGCTCTTTGTCCGCGCGCCTTGGGAAATCTTGTCCAAAGCGCAAGTCGCTTTGAACGATTTCCCTCTTTAGGCGGCGGCGCGCGGTCGAGCTTTGTCCCGTCTGAAACTGCCCTGCGCGGGCGGCGTCCGGGTGACCCCGGCGGGACGGAGCGATACTGCGTATCGCTTAAGCAGCTTGGCCCAGTTCTTAGTGCGCGCCGGGGAAATCTTGTCAAAACGTGCTAGCACATTTTGACGATTTCCCTCCTAAGGCGGGGCGCGCGTCGGTTTGAGGGTACTGGCCTCGGGCCGTCCGGGCCCCACTTAGTAAGGCAGAGATAACCCTAACAAAATACCCTATGGGTGCGTGGACGGGAAATGCTGCGCATTTCCACTACCAGCCTCTACCCCTGTTCTTCTGTCGCCCTGCCCGGGTCGCTTTCCGCCGGCGCACGAGATTAAGACGCAGGGCGCTACGAAAGTTTAATCGATTGTTGATAAATTTTTTCCCGACCGATGCTTTTCGGCATGAAAAATTGTGCCCGAAAGCGGTTTTTGGAAATAAACTTTTAACTTTGTATGAACCTGTTAGCGGATTCACACACCGCATGGCTTGCCTCTCGGTGCCCGGTGTCGCGACGAATAACAAACCAATACACTACAACACATGGCTGAAGAAAAGGCTAAACAGCTGATGGCCGAATTCCCTCCCGTTACCACCGCGGAGTGGGAAGAGGTCATCGCCAAAGACCTGAAAGGCGCCGACCGCACCAAAAAACTGGTGTGGCGCACGATGGAGGGTTTCTCGGTGGAACCTTATTATCGGGCCGAAAACCTTGCGGAGCTGAAACACCTCGGCACCCGGCCGGGCGAGTTTCCGTATGTCCGGGGAGTCAAGGGCGACAACGACTGGCGCGTGAGGCAGACGATCGAGGTCGGAGACGATGTGGCGGCGGCCAATCGGACGGCGCACGACGTGCTGATGAAAGGGGTCGACTCGCTCGGCTTTGTCATTAAAAACAAAGAATTTTCGGCGGCTGACCTCGATACTTTGCTGAACGGAATCTCCATTACGGCGGTCGAACTCGCGTTCGGCGGCTGCGGGGTCTATCGGGCGGCGGAGCTGTTTTTGGATAAAATCGTGGCTGAAAAGCTCGATCCGGAACAGGTCTTTGCCGTTTTCGGAATCGACCCGCTCATGAAGCTCTCGAAAAAGGGCAGTTGGGGATGTGCCGCGCCGGACGGGGACAAACGCTTCGCACGTATTCAGGAGCTGCTCGACAAGGCGCCGCAGTATAAACGCATCAGACTCGTCACGGTGCACGGGACGCTGTTCCACGACTGCGGGGCGTCGATCGTCCAGGAGCTGGCTTTCGCGCTCGCGATGGGGCACGAGTATGTGGTGCGGATGACCGACCGGGGGATGGATGTCGACCGGGTGGCGCCGGCCATCAAGTTCGACTTCGCGGTGGGGACGAACTACTTTATGGAGATTGCCAAACTGCGCGCGGCGAGGTTGCTGTGGGCGAACATCATGAAACCGTACAACCCGAAGCGGGGATGCTCTTCCAAACTGCGGGCGCATATCCGCACGTCGGCGTGGAACCAGACGGTCTACGACCCGTATGTCAACATGCTCCGCGGGACGACGGAGGCGATGAGCGCGGCGATCGGAGGGGTGGACTCGATCGAGGTCTTGCCGTTCGATCATGCGTACGAAAAACCGACGGAGTTCAGCTCGCGGATTGCGCGCAATGTGCAGCTCCTCTTGAAAGAGGAGTCGCATTTCGACCAGGTGACGGACCCGGCGGCGGGCTCTTATTATATAGAGGAGCTCACGGCGTCGATCGCACAGGAGGCGTGGAAGCTCTTCCTCGCGGTCGAGGAGTTGGGGGGGTACACCGCTGCGTTCGAAAAGGGGTTCGTTCAGGAGCAGGTCGAAACCACCGCCAACAAACGTGACCAGAATATCGCTACGCGGCGCGAAATTCTCCTGGGGACGAACCAGTATCCGAATTTCAACGAGAAGGCGCCGGCGGAAATCACCGAAGAGACGGTGACCCGGGGGATGAAGCGGTGCAATTGCGGTTGCAAACACGGCGACAGGGAGCCGGAGTATCGGCCGCTGAAACCGTATCGCGGGGCGATGGCGTTCGAGGCGATGCGGCTCCGCACGGATCGCAGCGGAAAGACGCCGAAGGCGTTTATGCTGACGTGCGGCAGCTTGGCGATGGCTCGGGCTCGGGCGCAGTTCGCCTGCAATTTCTTTGCCTGTGCGGGGATCGAGGTGATGGACAATACGTTCTTCCAGACGGTGGCGGAGGGGGTTGCGGCGGCGAAGGCGTCGGGGGCGCAGATCGTGGTGGTCTGCTCGTCGGACGACGATTATGCGACGCTGGCGCCGGAGGTCTTCGAGGCGTTCCGGAATTCGGGGGTGATCGTGGTGGTGGCGGGGGCGCCGGCGTGCCAGCCGGAGCTCGAAGCGGCGGGCATCTCGCACTTCATCAGTGTCCGGAGCAATGTCCTCGAAACGCTCGAAAACTATCAACGCGAATTGGGTATTTAATCGTTCGTTTCGTTTGTTCTTTAGTACAGGAGGGAATTGAGGCAGAGGCAAGTTAGCGATACGTAGTATCGCTCCGTCCCGCTGGGGTCACCCGGACGCCGCCCGCGTAGGGCAGTTCTGTCCGGCACAAAGCTCGACAGTCGCCCGCCCGCCTAAAAGGGCATATTCTGCCGATTGGCGGTGAGCCAATTCGGCAAGAATTGCCGCGGGCGACTGAAAAACGCTTTGACAAGCCCGCGCGCCTTACGCGATTCATTCTATTTCGGCTGTCGCCGAAACAGTTGAATCGCTCTTTAAGGCGTCGGCGCGCGGTCGAGCTTCGACTGCCCTCGGGCCGGGCGGGCCCCACGTCCCGTGGACGGGAAATGCTTCGCATTTCTGCCGCAGCCTCTAACCACTTGTAAACGAAAAAATCAACACACATGAGAGCTAAATTTTCAGAAATAAACTATGCGCCGGCGGCGAAGGCCGGCGCCGGCAACAGTTGCGGATGCGCCTCGAAGAAAGAGTGCGGCGGGGCGCCCGTGTGGATGACCCCCGAACATATCGCCGTCAAAGGGACTTACACCGCCGACGACCTCCTCGGGATGGAACATTTGAATTACGCCGCAGGGATCGTGCCTTACTTGCGAGGGCCTTATTCCACCATGTACGTCATGCGGCCGTGGACCATCCGGCAGTACGCCGGGTTCTCCACCGCGGCGGAGTCCAACGCCTTTTATCGACGGAATCTGGCAGCGGGGCAGAAAGGGCTTTCCGTCGCTTTCGACCTGGCCACGCACCGGGGATACGATGCCGACCATCCGCGCGTGGTGGGGGACGTGGGGAAGGCAGGTGTGTCGATTTGTTCGGTCGAAGATATGAAAGTCCTCTTCGACGGGATTCCGTTGGATAAGATGTCTGTGTCGATGACCATGAACGGCGCCGTGCTGCCGGTCTTGGCCTTCTACATCGTGGCAGGGTTGGAGCAGGGCTGCACCCTCGACCAGCTCAGCGGGACGATCCAGAACGACATCCTGAAGGAGTTCATGGTGCGGAACACTTATATCTATCCGCCGGAATTCTCGATGCGCATTATCGCGGATATCTTCGAGTACACCTCGAAGCACATGCCGAAGTTCAACTCGATCTCGATCTCGGGGTATCATATGCAGGAAGCGGGGGCGACGGCCGATATCGAGATGGCGTACACGTTGGCCGACGGGCTGGAATATCTCCGTACCGGCGTTAATGCCGGGATGGACATCGACTCGTTTGCTCCGCGGCTGTCGTTCTTCTGGGCCATCGGGATGAACCACTTCATGGAGATCGCCAAGATGCGCGCCGCGCGGATGCTGTGGGCCAAGATCGTGAGCCGGTTCAACCCGAAGAACCCGAAATCGCTGGCGTTGCGTACCCACTCGCAGACCTCTGGATGGTCGTTGACGGAACAGGATCCGTTCAACAACGTGGCCCGGACGGCGATCGAGGCGATGGCGGCGGCGTTGGGGCATACCCAGTCGCTGCACACCAATGCGCTCGACGAGGCGATCGCGCTGCCGACGGACTTCTCGGCGCGGATTGCGCGGAATACGCAGATTTACATTCAGGAGGAGACCAATGTCTGCCGGAGTGTCGATCCGTGGGCCGGTTCGTACTATGTGGAGGCCTTGACGAATCAGATTATGAACAAGGCGTGGGCGTTGATCGAGGAGGTCGAGTCGCTCGGCGGGATGGCCAAGGCGATCGAAACCGGTGTGCCGAAGATGCGGATCGAGGAGGCGGCGGCACGGACGCAGGCCCGGATCGACTCGGGAGAACAGACCATTGTGGGGCTGAACAAGTATCGCTTGGAAAAGGAAGACCCGATCGACATCCTGGCGGTGGACAACACGGCGGTGCGCGAGTCGCAGGTAAAACGGTTGCAGGAGCTGCGCGCCAATCGCGATCAGGCGGCGGTGGATCGTGCGCTGGCGGCGATTACGGAGTGTGTGCGGACGAAGCAGGGGAACCTGCTCGAACTGGCGATCGAAGCGGCCAAGGTGCGGGCGTCGCTGGGCGAAATCTCGGATGCCTGCGAGGCGGTCGTGGGACGCTACAATGCGGTGATCCGCTCTATTTCAGGTGTTTATTCGGCAGAAGTGAAAGACGACGACAAGTTCGCAAAGGCCAAGGAGCTGTGCGAACGATTTGCAAAACAGGAGGGGCGTCAGCCTCGGATTATGATCGCCAAACTGGGGCAGGACGGCCACGACCGGGGAGCAAAGGTAGTGACGACGGGGTATGCGGATATCGGCTTCGACGTGGATATGGGGCCGTTGTTCCAGACGCCGGAAGAGGCGGCCAAACAGGCGGTCGAAAACGATGTTCACGTGGTCGGCGTTTCGTCGCTGGCGGCGGGGCACAAGACGCTGGTGCCGCAGATTGTGGCCGAACTCAAAAAGCTGGGACGGGAGGATATCGTGGTGATCGTGGGCGGGGTGATTCCGCATCAGGATTACGACTACCTCTACCAGAACGGTGCTGCTGCGATTTTCGGGCCGGGGACGCCGGTGACGGATGCGGCGATCAAGATCCTCGAAATCTTGCTGGAAGATTAGCGGCCTGAGCTTTTGGAGCTCTGTAAGACGGGTCGGGTGCGGTCTCTTTGCGGGAGATTCGCACCCGATTCCTGTTTGGCGGGGTGCTTTTTGTCTCCGGAAGCAAAAGGTTTTTTGGAAAAGGAAAAGAAAAGTGTATCTTTGCATCCGGAATGCGCGTCGCCGGGACGCTCGGGCGTTTCTGCAAACGCATCAGGCTCGGCTCCGTAGTTCAATGGATAGAATATCAGATTCCGGTTCTGACGATATGGGTTCGAATCCCGTCGGGGTCACGCATTCACAGGAAGTTCCGCCTCTCGTAATCGAGAGGCGGAACTTTTTTTATTGTTCGGGCGAGATCAGTTGGTGGACAGGGCGAATTTGAGATTTGGGCGCGCGAACGAAGATTGGGCCGTCGGTAGCTTTGAGGATGCGTAAGCATCCGTCTAAAGTTTTTCTGGTTCTCTTTGTTCACAAAGAGAACAGTTCCCTCAAACCAACGCGCGCCCCGCCTAAAGAAGCGATTCAACTATTTCGGCGGTAGCCGAATATAGCTGAACCGCGCAAGGCGCGCGAAAAGCGCGGCGGAGCGAAAGCGGAGCCGCAGTGCGGCTGACATGGGGCGGAGAACTGGAGCGAGCTTTGGGGCGCGCTTTGGGCTGGAATTTGGGCCGAGAGCGAGTAGCGCGATTCGCAGAATCGCCGGCCTGTTCGCCCAGGCGAGGAGCGCCTCGGGGGATGAGCGACAGGCCGAACCCAAGAGATTTGGGTGGTGGGTTGGTGGTGAGTTAGGCTGAACACTTGCGACCCTTTAGGGTCGCTGGGCCTGCGCGCTGGGCCTTCGGCCCACCCCGGAGCGCGCAGCCCGAACCCGACAGAAATGGGGGACAAGCCGAACTTGAAAGATTTGGGCGGTGAATGGGGAAAGTGTTTTAGCGGGTCGAAGCCTGCGGGGCCCAGAGCAACGTTAGTTGCGGGCCTCCGCTGGGGGAGGCTTCGGCCCGCGCGGTTCTTCGAACCGCAGGAGCACAAATAGGGTAGAGGCTGCCGATTATTTAGGCCGAGGCGGCCAGTATTCGAGTGCCGAGCGGCACCGTTTATTCCGAGAGGCAGCGCAACTGAAAACTGTGACCACGACCGTCTGAGCCGTTGGCGTAGAGTCCTTGGGGATCGAAATCATATCCATGCCGTGGATGCCGTTCGTAGCGGCAGACCAACTGAACCCATGGCTGTCAACGCGGTTCAGCAAGCCTGTATTGTAGTTGCGGTAGCCCTGGGCGGGCCGTGCGGTTCAGTGTCTCCAAAATCAGAATCAAAGAAACGAAATATAAGCCTGGGTTCTAAGTCTCCAATCGATTCTGTCGAAAGCTCTCCGTCCCGTTTATTCCGAGAGGCAACGCAACCGAAAACCGATGGCGCGGCCATACGAACTGCTGGAACTGAAGTCTCGCGAATAAAAATCCAGACATATGCCACGGTACTGCTCGCTTGTGCCGTCACCCGAAGCTGACCAGCAGTACCCGCCGTTGCCGACGGAGAACAGTGTGCCCGGCTGTCCGTTATTTCCTGCGTCGCGGAAGCCCGGGGCGGGGCGCTTGGCACACGGAAGCAGGTTGAGATTACTCTAAACCCACTGCTGAAAGTCGATCCCTCACCCGTTCGGCAGGAAACGCCAGTCCCATCCGGCGGAACATCGCGATGTCCTCTGCCCCGAGCCCGATCCGATCCAGCGTACGAGGCTTGTTGTGGTCGTTCAGGTAGTGCCGCGGAGTGACCGTGAAACGGGGAGAGGTCACGGCCAGCGAGTCGTTCCGCTGGGGCGTTTCGATGCCGCCCATCGAAAGCAGCGTGTGGAAAATCACGTTCGTCGTCATCGGCTTGTCGCGATGAGACTCCGCAGCGAGCCGACTCTCCGGCCACTCGGAGTCGTAGGTCGGCGAGAGCCAAAGTACGCAAGGGATGTGCAGCTGGTAATAGGTCGGTCGCGGCGAGGCGTGCAGGAAAAGGCCTCGAGCGTCGTCGTACAGGTCTTCGCCGTGATCCGATGCGTAGAGCAGCCCTGAAGCGGTGTTCGGCAAGGCGCGCAGGTAGGAGATCAGGTCGGAGAGCAACTGGTCGGTCGCCCGGATAGAGTTGTCGTAGGCGTTGAGCAGCACCTCGCGATGATCGGGGTGCACATCGTCGTAGGAGGCCGGTCGGAAGTGGGCCGAATCGGCCGGATAGCGCTCCTGATAGTCGAAATGCGAACCGTAGGTGTGCAACACGAGGAAGGTCTTCCGAAACGATGTGTCGGCCAGCAGGCCGCTCACGCTCTGCAACAGCAGGTCGTCGTAGGGGTTATATGCCTCGCCGCGCGCCTGAGCGGCGGATTTCAGAAAGAGCGTGGTGTCGGCTTCGGCGCCGAAAAAGTCGATGAAGGAGTGGTTCTCGGACTGGTTCGAGAAGAAGGCGGTGCGGAAACCCGCTTCGCGAAAGGCGCTCAGGATACTCTTGCGGGTATAGAGGGTGCCGTAGTTCTCGGCCGAGGCGCTGCATAGCATGATCGGGACGCTCTTATGCGTGGCGTTCGCCTGGGTCAGTACGTCGCGGAAACAGATCAGCCCCTCTTGTTCGGAGAGGCGGGGGTTCGTCTCGCGCGGATAGCCGTACAGCTGCCAGTTGAGCGCCCGCGAGGTCTCGCCGATCACCAGCACGTAGACCTCCCGGATGCTGTCCGGCCGTTCCGAAACTGCCCCGAAGCAGAAGTCGGCCGAGGTGAGGGGGTAGCGATCGCTTTTCTGCCACCGTTCGACGGCCAGACCCATATTATATCCGATGTTGAGGGGCCAGATGTCGAGTTTCGCCCGATATTCCGGATCCTGTAACCGGGCTCCGGCCATGGCGCCGATGCCGACCAGAAAGAGGATGCCGGAACGAACGGCGTTCCGTCTCCGAAAGGTGGCCGAAAGCCGGGCGGGGAGGCGGATCGACAGGGTGGCCAGCACCAGAGCGGGGATGTAGAGCAGGAGTACGCCGACGATGGCCGGTTCCAGTTTGCCCAACAGTTCGAGCGCTTCGCCGGAGTTGGTGGTCGCGACGTTGAGGAACATGTCCACGGCGATGATCGAATTGCCGAACAGATAGAGCAGTACGAGTTGGAAGGCGCCGAGGACGAGCAGCGGAAGGGTGCACCAGAACGGTGCGCCGGGTTTGGGGGCCACGGTCAGCAGGGCCATCCAGACGGCGCCCGGAAGGAGCATCAGGGCGACTTTGCCGGGCCAGACGATCGGCTCGGTGCAGCACAAAAAGAGGTTCGGAACGAGCAGCACGCCGAGGAACACCCAGTAATAGGTGCGCTGGTCGGCGAAGCGGGCCCGGAGGCGTTGTATGAGGTCGCTAAAATGCTTCATTGATCTGGAAGAGGAACCCGCTCTGGCCTTTGCCGAAGCCGTAGTCGAGGCGGACGTTCACCCGGTTTTTGAATTCCCACCGGTAGCCGATCCCGTAGTTGGGTAGGGTGTGGCTCCAGCGGAAGGTTTTGAAATTCTTGTATACGTTCCCGGCGCCTACCCATACGGCCACTCCGTGGCGGTTGTAGATGTGCTGGCGCAGTTCGATCTGTATCTCGGTCAGGTTTCGGTCGCGGTATTGGCCGTCGTAGTAGCCCCGCATGCGGTACGAACCGCCCATCTTGGCCATCATGGTCCACGGCACGTCGCCGTAGTTGTGCTGGGTGTGGAGGTCGAAGGCCAGCACGGCGCCTTTCCAGAGCCGCTGGTAGTAGTCCACGATCAGGTCGGTGCGGCCGTAGGTGCCGCTGTTGCCGAGCCATTTCGGATTGGCGTACTGCTCCAGACCGATGTACCACCCTTTGTAGGCGTTGGTCATGACGTCGCGGGTGTCGTAGTTCAGCACGAAACCGACGCCGATGCTGGTGACGTAGGGGCTCTGGCCCGCTAATAGTCGGGGCTGTTCGAGCCGCAGGCCGTCCACGTGGTTGATGCTGGCGGTCGGCCCCAGATAGAGGTGGTCGGCGATGCGGAACTGAAAGTCGACCTTCAGTTGGTTCTGTTTCTGGGTGTATTTGCTCTTGTTGGCTTTGTCGGATGCCATGTCGTAGCCGATGCCCCAGAAGTAGCTCGGGAACGAGAGGGTGTAGAGGGTGTAGTTGAGCCGGTACCGATCCCGAGGGAAGAGGTTGGAGCCCTGGATGCCGATGATGTAGAAGCCGGAGGTGGCTACCGAACCGAAGAGCGAGACGTTGGACGGCTGGGTCAGGGTGTCGCGGCGATCCATCCGGTAGAGGCCCGAGGCGACGATGCCGAGTCCGAGCTGTACGTCGTTGGAGTAAAACGGGCCGCCGATCACGCTGAAGTCGAATTTCTTCTGTTTTTTCACCTGATTGGATTCGGTGAAGAAGCGTTTGAAGCGTTCCCATCCGGTGGGCCGGGCGGCGACGCTGTCCGGGGCGACGACGAGGGTGGTGTCGGCTGCGGAGGCGGCGAGGGTGTCGCGGAGGGGCGGGGCCGGTTCGCTCTGCGCCCGCAGGGGGCCTGCTGAAAACAGGCCCCACAGGACGAGCGGCGCGATAAGGTAACGAGCGCGCGGTCGGATATGCGGACGAGGGTGAAACATGAATCGGTTGAATGCGGGTCGGGTCTCTGCCGACAGGGTTAGTAGGCGAGTTTAATGTTGTCCACCCAGAGGCTGTTGCCGGGTGTCCCGACGTAGGCGCCGCCGTAGCTGGACGAGATATGGAGGATCATGTGGGTCGGTTTTTCGTCGGCTGCGGCCCAGCCGGTCTCCTGGATCGGTACCATCCGGCCTTTGCTGTTCCGGCACCAGTAGGCGCGGTCGCCCGACATGAGGCCCATCTCGGGACGGAACTTCGGGTCGTGGGTGATGTCGCCGTAGAGGATGGGCATCGAGTGGCCGTTCACCCAGGCGGGGGTGTTCTGCCCGAACTGTTCGTTGAGGGTGCCGACGCGTTTGGCGTAGACGTTCCCTTCGGCGTCTTCCCACCGTACCTGGAGCAGCAGGATGGCATCGGCGTGGTCTTTGCCGGGAACGGAGTGTTGGGCGCTGAAGCCGGTGGCTTTGATGCGGTTCGGGGAGCCGTCGGTGTGGAACTTATAGTCCATCACGAGAGCTTTGGGCCGTTCGGTGAAGGGGATGCCCTGGTTCAATTTGGCCATCGGGTTTTTGGTGTCTTTGATGGGTTCGATCACGTCGCCGAGGAAGATGCTGCCGGAGGCGAGGACGGTGATATTGACCATGCCCATCACTTTGACGGTTTCGAGTCGGGTGTCGAGCCGGGCGCACCGACCGTTTCCGCGGGCTTCGGGGAAGACGGTGACGCTGCATTTGGTGATGCCGCTCACTTTGGCGAGCACGTTCGAGGTGCCCCACGGCGAGTGGGGGTTGCGGTGGTAGGGCTGGTCGCCGCGCAGGGTGTCGGTGGGGCCGATCTCGTATATGTAGCGGACTTCGCCGCCGATCACGCCCGATTCTTTCACTTCGCGCACGACCCATTGGTTGAAACTGCCGAAGGCGATGCCGGATGTTTTCTGACCCGAGGCCGACAGGGTGCCGAGGCCTGCCAGGCAGGCGGCGAACAGGGGTGTCAGGATGCTTTTCATAACTTACCTCCCTTTCTTCTCTTTTTTCTTGCTGGTGGCCGGCGACGTGGGCGGCGGGTTGTCGTTCCGTTTTCGGGCGGTAGTAATTCCACGAAGTTAGGGTATTATTACTAAACCGCTGTGTACGTCTCCGGTTTTGAGGTCAAACTAAACAAATTTAGTTCCGTTTTTCCCAGTCCTGGGGTGATTCCCTTGCCGGGGGCTCGATAAAAATGCCGGAATACCTGATTTTTTCATGTATTCCGGCGCTTTCGAAAAAATCTAAAATATCTCGTTTCCTGAACTTTTTTCTTTGCCCCGGCTGGAACCGTACCTTTCTTGAAAGAAAGGTACCCAAAGAACTTTTGCAGAGGTCGTCCCCATGGGACGACCACGGGTTATCTCCGCCTTGTTCGTTGGGCTGTGATTTTCCCGGTGGGCGCGCTAAATATGGGGCAGATCACCCAAGCGCGCCCGCCGAAAATCCAGCCCAACCAATCAGGCAGACACGGTCAGAGCATCCCGCAGGGATGCGCTCTGAAGTTTTTTTTGGTTCTTTTTGTTCACAACCGACGCTGCCAGCGAGGGCAATGCAAACATGGTTTGCAAATTGCCGAGCGGCGAGGAGGAAAACGAGCGGAGCGAAGTTAAAAAGAACAGTACCCTCCAGCACAATGAATCAAGTGTCCGAAATAATTGGATTTTTATGTTTGCCTCAACGGTATCCGGCGGCGAGCATCAGCGCGATGAGCAACAGGAGGACAAGGGCTGTGAAGAGGCAACCCTTTTTTCTTTCCCGGGCACGAGACATTTTGGTCATGGTCGTGGGTTCGTTGGCCGAGCCTCCGCCTCACCTGGCGGCCCGTATGGTCGTTGGGGAATGAAAAAAGCGTGAGGCTGCCCGATTCGTTTACCCATGTTCAGGAGGCTCTGGAATGCCCGTGCAAGTGAGTAAACGCAGACAGCCCACGCCCATATCGATAGACGAAAAAACGCGGTGCGCAAGTATGCGTGTGCCGGGTTCTCGAAACAGATACAAGACGTGAGCGCCTACGTTACTTCCCTCCTTGCCACATTGAATTTTCCAGATTCCTGAACGAGGGGAAGTAAGTTTGGAACGCTTCTTTATTATGTTCCGCTCGGACAGGGCGTGCGGAACGCGCCTGTTCGAGCTTCTAATTTTTCCGAGGACAAAGATACGACATTTCGCGGTGTTCCGGGGATCTGGTGCGCCCGAAATGGTGTTGTCGCGGAGGGCGGCCGGATGATGCGGTCTCTGATGTGTGGGGGAGGGTCAGAAAAGGGATTCGCTGTCGCTGACGACAATCAGGGTTTCGCCGGTCGCAAAGGAGGAGGCGATTTCGTCGCTGCCCCGTACGATGGTGCATTTGGTCACTTCGTCGCCCATGACCTCTTTGACGCGCAGTTTGCCGATCTGTTCGCGGGCGATGGCTCCTTCGCCCATGTCGGTCTCGCGGTAGACGAGGAAAAGGTCTTTGCGCTGGACGCCGATCGAATGCCCGCTATGGATGTAGAGCTCTTTCAGCCGTCCTTTGGCGTCGGCGGGAGCGAGGCGCAGGATGCGGGTCTCGAACCGGAAACGGCGGTCGATATAGAAGAGGAGGCTGTAAGGCAGGCTGGCAAAGGCGCGGGTGTCGGCCTCTTCGGCCGTGGCGCCGGAGCCGGAGAGGCGGAACTCTTCGGGAGCGATTTCCCGGTCGTTCCGGAGGTCGTAACCGGTGAGAACCAGCCGCATGGCGGTGGTAAACCGGGGTTTGTCACCGACGATCTCGCGACGGAAGAGGTAGTCGCTCACCTGACCCGAAATCACGTACCGGGCGCCGGTCGTCCGGAGGAGAATCTCGCGGTCGGCGGTGCTGCGGGATGCGGATAGGGACGGGAGGGTCTGGGCGTTGATCACCTGATGCCGGCCCCGGTCGGTGAAAGCGCGGCCGACCTGCTTGCGCAGGCTCTCCACGTAGGGGACGGGGACGTCTCGCGTGTGGTCGAAACGGTCGATCAGGACGGTCTCTTTCTCCTGTGCGGCAGCGGGACGAAAGAGGCTGCTCAGCAGACAGCAGAGGCCGACGGCGGAAAGGCGGGGGAAGAAATGTCGATTCATGGGATGAAGAGGTTCTTTTTGTCAAATATAACTTTTTTCTGCGGAAGGGTGTTGGAGGATTTTGCTTTTTGGGTATCTTTGGAGAGTGTGGCGGGGCGAATGGGCAATCATTTCTTACAATCAACGATATTCGAAACAAGATGGAAAAAATCAAGGGGCTTATCGATGCGCCGTTCACGCCGTTCGGGCCGAACGGGGATGTGAATCCGGAACCGATTCCGGCTTATGCGGCGATGCTGGCCAAGAACGGACTCCGAGGGGTCTTTATCAATGGGTCGTCGGGCGAGGGGTATATGCTGACGGAGGAGGAGCGGATGCTGTTGGCGGAGGCGTGGATGGCGGCGGCTCCGGCGGATTTCAAGGTGATCGTGCACGTGGGGAGTACGTGTGTGCGGCAGAGTTTCCGGCTGGCGCAGCATGCGCAGCGGATCGGGGCGTGGGGGATCGGGGCGATGGCGCCGCCGTTTCCGAAGGTGGGACGAGTCGAGGAGCTGGTGAAATATTGCGAGGAGATTGCGGCGGGGGCGCCGGAGTTGCCGTTCTATTTCTACCATATTCCGGCGTTCAATGGGGCGTATTTGCCGATGGTGGAGTTTCTGGCGGCGGTGGACGGTCGGATTCCGAACTTCGCGGGGATCAAGTACACGTATGAGAGTCTGTATGAGTACAATCAGTGTCGGCTCTACAAGGACGGGAAGTTCGACATGTTGCACGGGCAGGACGAGACGATTCTGCCGTGTCTGGCGATGGGGGGTGCGCAAGGGGGGATCGGCGGGACGACGAACTACAACGGGCGCGAGCTGGTGGGGATTCTGGAGGCTTGGCAGGCGGGGGATTTGGAGCTGGCGCGCGAACGGCAGAATTTCTCGCAGGAGGTGATTAATGTGATTTGTCGCTACCGGGGGAATATCGTGGGGGGGAAGCGGATCATGAAGCTCATCGGGCTGGATTTAGGGCCGAACCGGACGCCGTTCCGCAACATCACGCCGGAGGAAGAGGCGGCGATGAAGCGGGAGCTGGAGGCGATCGGCTTCTTCGAACGCTGCAACCGCTTTTGACGGGGTTTGTGGGGACACGCGGTCCGAGGGTAGTTTCATCCTGTGGGGTAGAGGCTGCTCTTAAATCACCCGAAGGGTGCGCCTGCCCGGCGTAAGGGCAGTCCCCTCCTGTAGCCAAAGACGCGCGCCCCGCCTAAAGAAGCGATTCAACTATTTCGGCGATAGCCGAAATAGAATGAATCGCGCAGGCGCGCGAAAACGCGGCGGAGCGACAGCGGAGCCGCAGTGAGGCGAATACGGGACAGTGCTTTGGGCTGTGGTTAGGCTGTGCTCTTGCGACCCTTTAGGGTCGTGCGGGCCGAAGCCTCCCGCAGCGGAGGCCCGCAACTGACGTTGCTTTTAGGCCCCGCAGGCTTCAGCCCGCTAAGGTAATTGCATTTTCGCAAGCTCGGTTGTGTCCCCGTTGGCGGCGAACTACGATTTGGGCCGAGAGCGAATAGCGCGATTCGGAGAATCGCCGTCCTCGGCGAGGGCGACGCTATAGCGGCGCGTGGGGGGCGCGCCGAGGACGAATGCCACAGAATGGGGCGGTGAATGGGGCGTCCGACCGCATTGGAGTTGTACGTACCGGCTAGTATTCGCGTGCTGCGCGTCCCCGTTTATTCCGAGAGGCAACGTAACGGAAAACCGTAGGCACGGCAGTCTGCGAAACAGGGTTGAACAGCATTGACGGCGAAGCGCAGATAGACGCTGG
>NZ_JBQIQO010000030.1:0-27974 GCF_056799795.1 Rikenella sp. | reverse complement strand
ACAGGCCGAACCTGAAAGAATGTGGTGATAAACGGGTAGTGATTTGGGCCGAGCTTTTGCGACCCGCAGGGTCGCGCAATCCGCCGCCAGCGGCGGATTGCAACTCGTCGGAGCTCGTTGCTGCTCTCCGCTGGCGGCGACCCGCTTAAACCAAGAGCGAGTAGCGCGATTCAGAGAATCGCCGTCCTCGGCAAGAGCGACGCTTTAGCGGCGCGAGGGGGGCGCGCCGAGGACGAATCTCGCAGAATGGGGTGCCGAATGAGGCTTCGGCCCACCCGGGGAGCGCGCAGCCCGAACCTGACAGTCATGGACGGTGAATGGGGCGAACTGTTACCCAAACTTTTGCGACCCTTTAGGGTCGCGTGGGCCGGACGCCTCCTCTCGGGAGGCCCGCAACCCGCCGCTTGCGCGTCGAGAGTTGTCGTTCCTCCCGGGCGTCTGACCCGCTTCGGTTGACCGTGAATAAGGTATTGCCAAACGGGTCGAAGCCTGCGGGGCCTAAAGCAACGTTAGTTGCGGGCCTCCGCTGGGGGAGGCTTCGGCCCGCGCGGCTCTACGAGCCGCAGGAGCACAAATAGTGTAGAGGCTATCGGTTACTTAGGGTAGCTCCAGCCGATTGCCCACCGCGGGCACGCGTCCCCGTTTATTCCGAGAGGCAACGCAACTGAAGACCGTGAGCCCGGTAACTGGCATAGTTCGGATAGAGATCGTGTGGGCGGAAAAACAAGAACACCGCATTCGGCTCGATATCCGTAGAAGCCCAGTTGAACCCATTGCTGCCGACACCCTCCAACCCGCCATTGGTCCTCTCGCGGTAGCCCGGGGCGGGACACTTCGAACCCCGCCCGGCAGAACGATAAAGAACAAACAACAAAATACAAATGATTACCACAGAACAAATTAAAGAGCTTGTAAGGCGCCAGGATGCGCTGAGGAGGCATCTTTGACCTGGACGGCAAACGTCTGGAGTTAAAGAAAGAAGAGGCCGCCACCCTCGCCCCCGACTTTTGGGACGACGCCGAGCGCGCCCAGGCACAACTGAAGAAAGTGGCCTCCATCAAATCGTGGGTCGTGGACTACGACGCCATTGCCACCGCCATGGACGAACTCAACCTCGTTCCCGAATTCATCAAAGAAGGCGCGGCCACCGAAGAAGACCTCGACACGGCGTATGACAAAGCCCTGAAGCTGATCGAAGCCTTGGAGATGCGCAACATGCTCCGTTCCGAGGAAGATAAGATGGGCGCCATTATGGAGATCAACTCCGGCGCCGGCGGCACCGAAGCCTTGGACTGGGCCTCGATGCTCCTGCGCATGTACACCCGCTGGGGCGAACGGAACGGTTACACCGTCAAAGTGCTCGACATCCAGGACGGCGACGAAGTCGGCGTCAAATCCGCCATGATCGAATTCGTCGGCGACTACGCCTACGGCTACCTCAAGAGCGAAAACGGCGTCCACCGGATGGTACGGCTCTCGCCCTTCAACGCCAACAACAAGCGGCAGACCACCTTTGCGAGCGTCTTCGTCTCGCCCGCCGTGGACGACACCATCGAAATCGTCATCAATGCCGGAGACATCAAGTGGGACACCTACCGCAGCAGCGGCGCAGGAGGACAGAACGTCAATAAAGTCGAGACCGGGGTTCGGTTGTACCACATCCCGACCGGCATCGTCATCGAGAACACCGAGACCCGCTCGCAGATCATGAACAAGGAGAACGCCCTGCGCATCCTGCGATCGAAGCTCTACCAGCTCGAAATGGAGAAACGCATGGCCGCCCAAGCCGAGCTCGAAGGGCAGAAAAAGAAGATCGAGTGGGGTTCCCAGATCCGCAGCTACGTCTTCGACGACCGCCGCGTCAAAGACCACCGCACCTCCCACCAGACCTCCGACGTCGAACGCGTCATGGACGGCGAGATCGACGACTTTATCAAAGCCTACCTGATGGAATTCGGCGGTCAGGCATAGAAACATTCGGAAATAAACGATTAAAAAACATCAACGCTATGAAATGGTTATCTGAATTCAAGCAATTCGCCATGCGCGGCAACGTGGTCGATATGGCCGTCGGTATCATCATCGGTGCCGCTTTCGGCAAGATCGTCAGCTCGCTGGTCAGCGACGTGATGATGCCCCCGATCGGCGTGCTGCTCGGCGGCGTCGACTTCTCCGACCTCGCTTTCACCCTGAAAAAAGCCGTCGGCGACGAGCCCGCCGTGGTGATCGGTTACGGGAAATTCATCCAGACCATCATCGACTTCATCATCATCGCCTTCTCCATCTTCGCCCTCGTGAAAGTGATGAACACCCTGAAGAGCAAGACCGAGAAAGCGAAAGCCGACGAACCGGCCGCACCCGTTGCGCCGACCAAGGATCAGGAGCTCCTGACCGAGATCCGCGACCTGTTGAAAGCACGCAACGACAATAAATAGATCGCTCCGAACGTCATTAAGCAATGGGACTGATCTCCACCTTTTCGCGAAAAGACAAAAAAGAGGTTCCTTCGCTCAGCGATTTCACCTCCACAGTAACATACAAAACCGTGAGAAACATACTGATTACCGGCGGTGCTGGCTTTATCGGCTCGCACGTCGTGCGGCTCTTTTGCAAGAACTACCCCGACTATCAGGTCTACAACCTCGACAAACTCACCTATGCCGGGAATCTGGAGAACCTGAAAGACGTGGCTTCGGCATGTCCGAGTTATCACTTTATCAAAGGCGATATTTGCGACATCGACCACCTGCGTCGGATCTTCGCCGACCATCGGATCGACGGCGTCATCCACCTGGCCGCCGAGAGCCACGTAGACCGCTCGATCAAAGACCCCTTCGCCTTTGCCCAGACCAACGTACTGGGGACAATCGCCTTGTTGCAGGCCGCTCGGGAGTACTGGTCTTCCGAAGCGGGCGGCGGGATGGCCGGCAAGCGATTCTACCACATCTCGACCGACGAAGTCTACGGCTCGTTGCACGACCCCGGCACCTTCTTCGTCGAGACCACCGCTTATGACCCACAGTCGCCGTACTCCGCCTCCAAGGCGTCGAGCGACCACTTCGTCCGGGCCTTCGGGAATACCTACGGCCTGCCGATTGTGATTTCGAACTGCTCCAACAACTACGGCCCCAATCAGTTTCCGGAGAAGCTCATCCCGCTGTTCATCAATAATATCCGCCACGGGAAGCCGCTGCCTGTTTACGGGACGGGCGAAAACGTGCGCGACTGGCTCTACGTGGTGGATCACGCGCGGGCCATCGACACCATCTTTCACCGGGGGCGGGACGGAGAGACCTATAACATCGGCGGTTTCAACGAGTGGCGCAACATCGACCTGATCAAAGTGATGATCCGCACCGCAGACCGCCTGCTGGGGAATCCCGAGGGCCATTCCGACGGGCTGATCACCTACGTGCAGGATCGGGCCGGGCATGACAAACGGTACGCCATCGACTCCACCAAACTGCACGAGGAGTTGGGCTGGGAGCCTTCGTTGCAGTTCGAGGAGGGGATCGAAAAGACCATCCGGTGGTATCTGGACAACCAGGAGTGGATGGATAACATCACCAGCGGCGCGTACGAAAAGTACTATGCCGAGATGTACGGCAATCGGTAACGAATCTGAATGAAAGGAACGATGCGGAAAAAGATAGTCGTTACGGGCTCCAACGGTCAGTTGGGGAGCGAATTGCGGGCGATCGACCGCGCCGGGAGGTATCGGGCCGGGTACGAGTTCGTCTTTACGGACGTCGCGGAACTGGATATTACGGATGCGGCGGCAGTCCAGGCTTTTGTCGGGCATGAACGTCCGCAGTGGATCGTGAATGCGGCGGCCTATACGGCGGTGGATCGGGCCGAGTCGGATGCGGAACGGGCCGAACTGCTCAATGCCACGGCTGTCCGGAACCTCGTTTCTGCCGCCGAGGCGGTGGGCGCGGGATTCGTACAGGTTTCGACCGACTATGTCTTCGACGGGCTTCGTCCGGCTGACGAACATGCCCTGACCGAGGAGGAGCCGACCGGTCCGCAGTCTGTCTACGGGCGGACGAAGCTGGCGGGCGAAGCGGCAGCTTTGGCTTACGATCGGAGTTTTGTCGTGCGGACGGCGTGGCTGTACAGCACCTACGGGAATAATTTCGTAAAGACGATGTTGCGGTTGGGTGCCGAGCGGTCGGAGTTGGGCGTGGTGGCGGATCAGTGGGGGACGCCGACTTATGCGCGGGACTTGGCGGCGGCGATTATGGAGATGGTCGCTTTTGCCGACGAGCATCCGGCTGCAGCCGGTTTCGGGCTGTATCATTATACGAATGGCGGTCGGACGAATTGGTGCGAGTTTGCGCAGGAGATTATGCGGTTGGGGGGACGGAATTGCGCGGTTCGTGCCATTACGACGGCCGAGTATCCGGCAGCGGCGGCTCGACCGGCGTGGTCGGTGCTGTCGACCGAACGGATCCGGGCGACTTTCGGCGTTCTCGTACCGGATTGGCGCGAGAGCTTAGCCGAGTGCGTCCGCAGCCTGAATTCTGCGGAGCCTGAGGCGTAGTTGACAGCGTGACAGTTTCGTCCGGTGTGAGCGGCGTGACGGATGGGGTAGAGGCTGCCAGTTGAAATGCTGGCGCATTTCCCGTCCACGGGACGTGGGGCCCGCGCGGCCCGAGCGCAGTACCCTCAAACTAAAACGCGCGCCAACGCCTAAAGAAGCGATTCAGCTATTTCGGCGGTAGCCGAATATAGATGAATCGCGCAAGGCGCGCGAAAAAAGAACAATGCGCAAACACCGTCGCCCGCCCGCCTAAAGAGGGATTTCGCTCATTTTGCGTCAGCAAAATTGAGATGAAATCCCAGCGGGCGACGGAAGTGGCGGAGCGAAAGCGGAGCCGCAGTGAGGTGGACACGGGGCGGAGAATTGGGGCGAGCTTTGAGTTGAGAGCGAGTAGCGCGATTCTGAAGGGAATCGCCGTCTTCGGGCGCAGCGACGCATTAGCGGCGCGTGGGGGCGCCCCGGGAGCGCGCAAGCCCGGACCCGACAGAATTGGAGCAGTGAATGGGTGTTTTGCTTCTGCAACTCGTCGGCGCTCGTTGCTGCTCTCCGCTGGCGGCGAACTACTATAGGCTGAGGATGAATTCGACAGAAAGGGGTAGTGCTTATGCGACCCTTTGGGTCGCGCGGGCCGGACGCCTGCCCACGCTCGGCCCGCAACACGCCGCTTGCGCGTCGAGAATTGCGGCACCTCCCGGGCGTCCGTCCACCCAAAGTCAACCAAAAGTAGGGTAGAGGCTGCCATTAAAACATCCTGTGGGTGCCTGTTTATTCCGAGAGGCAACGCAACTGAAGACCGTTGGCACGGCCATGCGTATAGTAAGGGTGAAGGCGCTCCGCACTGAAATCCAAGTATACCCCGTTGCTGTCGTCCGTGGCAGCCGACCAATTGAAACCGTAGTTGCCGATGCTGCACAATTCGCCATTGACTCTTTCGCGGTAGCCCGGGGCGGGCGCATTCGAAAGTTAAGAGGCCCCTCGCTACCTCCATAGTAAAGCATTCCTCCAGACGTTAATTCACAGATAAGATGGACTTCGTACTGCATTCCGACTTCGCCCCTACCGGCGACCAACCCGAAGCGATCGCCGCTTTGGTGCGCTCGTTGCAGGACGGGACACGCCATAACACCCTGCTGGGCGTCACCGGCTCCGGGAAGACCTTCACCATGGCCAACGTCATTCGGGAGCTCGGCAAACCCGCCCTCGTGCTCAGCCACAACAAGACCCTCGCCGCACAGCTCTACGGCGAATTCCGCGGTTTTTTCCCCGAGAACGCCGTCGAATATTTCGTCTCCTACTACGACTACTACCAGCCCGAAGCCTACCTCCCCACCTCCGACACCTACATCGAGAAAGACCTCTCCATCAACGACGAGATCGAGAAATTGCGCCTGAGCACCACCAGCTCGCTGCTCTCCGGGCGGAACGATATCGTCGTCGTCAGCTCCGTATCCTGCCTCTACGGGATCGGGAACCCATCGGACTTCCACGCCAATACCATTCAGATCAAGCAGGGCGAAGACTTTCCCCGGCAGAAACTGCTCTACCAGCTCGTGGACGGCCTCTACTCCCGGAACGACATCGAGTTCAGCCGCGGCACCTTCCGTGTCGCCGGTGATACGGTCGACGTGCACGTGGCCTATGGCGACAAAGCTTACCGGATTGTGCAGTGGGGCGACACCGTCGAAGAAATTCACTCCATCGACCCGGTTACCGGCCAGCGGCTCGCACAGCTCGACCGCGTGACCATCTACCCCGCCAATATCTTCGTCACCACCCGCGACCGCATCAACTCGGCCGTCATTCAGATTCAGCACGACCTCTCGGCTCAGTACGACTTCTTCATGCAGCGCGGCGAAGAGCAGTACGCCAAGCGGCTCAAACAGCGTGTCGAGTATGACCTGGAGATGATCAAGGAGCTGGGTTACTGCTCCGGAATCGAAAACTATTCGCGCTACTTCGACGGCCGGCTGCCCGGGACACGACCCTTCTGCCTGCTGGACTACTTCCCGGACGACTTCCTGATTATCATCGACGAGAGCCACGTGACCATTCCTCAGATCCGCGCCATGTACGGCGGCGACCATGCCCGGAAGAAGAACCTCGTGGAGTACGGTTTCCGGCTTCCGGCCGCCATCGACAACCGGCCGCTGAAGTTCGAGGAGTTCGAGGCGTTGGTGCCCCAGGCCGTTTACGTGAGCGCCACCCCGGCCGACTACGAGCTGAACAAGTCGGAAGGGGTGGTGGTCGAACAGGTGATCCGTCCGACGGGGCTGCTCGATCCGGAGATCGAGATCCGTCCGACGGCCGACCAGATCGACGACCTGATCGGCGAGATCGAGCTGCGGGCAGAGAAAGATCAACGCGTGCTGGTCACGACCCTGACCAAGCGGATGGCCGAAGAGCTGACCCGTTATTTCGAGAAGATGGGCATCCGTTGCCGGTACATCCATTCGGATGTGGACACGCTGGAGCGGATCGAGATCATGGACGACCTGCGAGCCGGCCGGTTCGACGTCTTGGTGGGAGTCAACCTGCTGCGCGAGGGGCTGGACTTGCCGGAGGTTTCGTTGGTGGCGATTATGGACGCCGACAAGGAGGGTTTCCTGCGTTCGGCTCGTTCGCTGACCCAGACGGCGGGCCGCGCCGCGAGACACTTGGAGGGACGGGTGATTATGTATGCGGACAAGATCACGGATTCGATGCGCCAGACGATCGACGAGACGGAGCGTCGCCGCGAAAAGCAGATGAATTACAATGTCGCGCACGGCATTACGCCTCAGGCGGTGCAGAAGATGAGCAAATCGACCCTCGGCGAAGGTTCTCCGCTGGCCGCCTCTCTGCCCTCCGCCAAGGTGGCTGCCGCGGGGGCGACGACGGTCGAACGGCCGTTCGGAACGGGCAGCGCGACGGGAGATGCGGGAGTGGTGTACGATATGGAGGCTCCGTTGTCGATGGTGGCAGACCCGGTGGTGGATTATATGTCGGCATCGGATATCGAGAGTGCGATCGCCCGGGCGCGGGAGATGATGGAACAGGCGGCCAAAGAGTTGGACTTCCTGACCGCGGCGCGTTATCGGGACGAGATGTTTGCTTTGCAGCGCAAGCTGCCGTCGTCGGAGCATGCGGGGAGAGTTTCGCCGTCGGTTAAGAGCAGTGTGCGAGGCGAATCGAAAGCGGGGGTAGGTAAGTCGCGGAAGCGGACGAAGATTTTGTAGTTGAGATGTTTCCAGCCCGGCCTTCGCCGGGCTTTTTTGTGCCGTGCGTTGGTTTGGGCCATCGGCAGCTGGAGGATGCGTAAGCATCCGTCTAAAGTTTGGCTACACCTTCCTCCTGGCACCTCGGCCATTCAAACAAGTTTGATGGCTCTCGGTTGCTGCGTCGGTTCTTTGGTTCTTTCTGTTCACAGAAAGAACAGTACCCTCAAACCAACGCGCGCCACGCTTTAGGAGGGAAATCGTCAAAATGTGCTGGCACGTTTTGACAAGATTTCCCCAGGCGCGCGAATAAAGCTCGCCAGCGCGCGGACGAAGAACGGGGGTAGAGGCGGCCAGTAAACCACCCGAAGGGTGCGCCCGCCCGGCGTAAGGGCAGTACCCTCCTGTAGGACGACGCGCGCCACGCCTGAAGAAGCGATTCAACTATTTCGGCGGTAGCCGAATATAGCTGAATCGCGCAAGGCGCGCGGACAAAGAACGGCGCGCGAAAAAACTCGATCCTGCACGAAAAATCCGTCACCCGCCCGCTTAAAGAGGAATTTCACTCGTTTTGCGGTGAGCAAAATCGAGATGAAATCCCAGCGAGCGACGGCACGCGGCGGAGCGACAGCGGAGCCGTAGTGATGCTGACACGGGGCAGAGAACTGGGCTGAACTTCTGCGGCTCTTTGAGCCGCGCAGTTCGCCGCCACCCCATGCGGCGGACTGCAACTCGACGGAGCTCGTTGCGTCCCCGCTGGCGGCGAACTGCTAAAACCGAGGACGAATGGGCCGAGCTTTTGCGGTTCTCCGAATCGCCGACCTTGTCGCCCAGCGGCTTTGCCGCTCGGGGGGATGGGCGCCAGGCCGAAACCGATAGACTGGGCGGTGAACAAGGCACTGCTTTAGCGACCCAAAGGGTCGCTCGGGCCGGCGCCACCCCCGGCGTAGGGCCGCAACCTCGCTATGCTCATGCAGCCCCCGCTGGCCCCGGCCGCATAAAGTCAATCCACAGATAGGGTAGACCCGGATAGCTTTCGCGTGCCGAGCGTCCCCGTTTATTCCGAGAGGCAACGCAACTGAAGACCATGGCCACGAGGACTCGTATCGCAGGGGTCGAGATACTGCGCCGCGAAATGCAAAAATAAGCCATTGATCCCGCTGCCCCCGGACGACCAGCTGTAACCATTGTTGCCGATGTGGCCCAGCACACCCGGTCGCCCATTGTTCCCCGCGTCGCGGAAGCCCGGGGCGGCCGAGCGACCCTCATTCAGGCCCTGTGGATCCAAACAGGGATTTACGTATAAATACCCATCTAAAATAGGTGATAAGACTATCCGACGATCTTATCGCCCGATGTACTTTTGTTTACCGGTAATCGACACCGACTCTATCCATGGGAAAATATTTCGACGAACTGATGCAGGATCACCGCTTCCGCGAGGGGCTGAACGCCTGTATGAATTGCGGAGCCTGCACAGCGGTTTGTCCCGCGGCGGAGTACTACAACTACGACCCGCGGCAGATCGTCGACGACGTGCAGGCCCGCGACGATGCCAGCATCGAAGCCTTGATGAAAAGCGATACCATCTGGTACTGCGGCGAATGTATGTCGTGCCGTCCGCGGTGTCCGCGGGGGAATACGCCGGCTTATGTGATTCAGGCCTTGCGGCGGTTGTCCCAGAAATACGGCTTTTTCACCGAGTCCGAAAAAGGACGCCAGCAGTATGCCTTGGGGAGGCTGTTGGGGCAGAATATGATGGAGTTGGGGTATTGCGTTCATCCGACGCGTGTCGCGCCGCGGATGCACCCGGAGCAGGGCCCGGTGTGGGCGTGGGTGCACGACCACGACGACGACCTTTTCGCCCGGTTCACGGACAATTACAAAAAAGCGGGGCCGGGTCCGGCTCGTGCGATCGATCCGGAGAGCCTGGCGGAGTTTCGCCGCATTTTCGATGTGAGCGGCGGCACGGAGTTTCTCGAAAACATCGAGCGCTGTTCGATGCGAAAGGCGGCGGAATTGGGGATGGATGAGGAGGAATACCTGAACTATGTCTATACGTTCAACAGCGGTCATCACACCTTGTGATTGATCGTTCTTTTCTCGTTCCTTGTCCCGCCTCGAACTGTTCTTTTTCTGAAGAAAAAGAACCAAAAAGACTTTCGACGGATGCTTCGCATCCTAAAGCTGCCGGCGGCCCGGTTCTCGGACTCTTCTTTGGGCCGGGAGTTGTAGCGCGCATGGGGTTTAGCTCGCATTAAGCGCGCTACAACCCCGACCCAAAAGGAACCACAGATAATGAGGACTGCGGAGCCTAAGGCGTAGCGTAGCTATCATAAAAGTTTTTGGTGCCGCTTTTTACAAAAAGCGGCAGTTCCCTGCGGGTAGACACGGCAAACAAACGATAAAACATGAGAGATGCAATATAGATTCGCCAACTGGCAGGAATACAGCAAAGAGATCGCCGACGATCATTATTATTACGCCCGGAGCTGCATTCGGCAGAACTTCTTTCCCGGCTCCGAGAAAGCCTTTCTCGATATCCTGCGGAACGACCTCGGGATGGACATCATCGAAGACCCCCGGCACACCACCTGTACCGGCATCGGCTACCACTCCGACGTCGTGCCCCTGGAGACCACCATGGCCATCGTAGCCCGTCAGTTCGCCCTGATGACCGAGTGCGGCTACGAGAACTACGTCGCCTCGTGCATCACCTCCTTCGGGATCTATAGCGAAGTGCTCGACATGTGGCACCACTTTCCCGAATTGGAAGAAAAAGCCCGCGAGAACCTCTTCAAAGCCACCGGCCGCGAATTTCGGAAACCCAAGACCTTGGTTCACACCTCCGATTTGATGTTCCACGTGCGCGAACAGATCGCCGCCAAAGGCGTGCGGCAGTTGGTGAATGCCGAGACCGGCGAACCCCTCAAAGTCGTCGACCACATCGGCTGCCACTACGCCAAAGTTTTTCCCAAGAAAGGGATCGGCGGAGCCGAGTTTCCTTACGTGTTGGCCGGCATGGTCGAGTCCTGGGGCGGCACCTCCGTAGACTACCCCGAACGGCGCCACTGCTGCGGATTCGGCTTTCGGAACTACCTCGTGCAGGCCAACCGCGGCTATTCCGTCGCCAACTCCCAGAAGAAACTCGAATCCATGGCCCCGTATCACCCCGACTTTATCGTCGCCAATTGTCCCGGCTGCGCCATGTTTCTCGACCGGTGGCAATTCACCCTCAACGCCATGACCGGCAGCCGGTATGCCATCCCCGTCCTCACCTACGAAGAGATGGCCGGCCTCGTGATGGGGATCGACCCGTGGGACCTGGGCTTTCAGATGCACCAGGTGCCTGTCGAGCCCCTGCTGGACAAACTGGGCGTCGAGTACGACCCCTCGGCCAAATATCTGGGCAAGAACGGCAAATTCATCGGCCAGCCCTTATCGACCGAAGCCTACAATTCCACCACCTTATAAACGACCACACAAACCAGCCTATGGCACAGGAACGCATATTGGTGATCGGCGGCGGCATCGCGGGGATGCAAGCCGCCGCAGTTTTGCGCGAAGAGGGTTTTTCGCCGTTGATTCTCGAACGTTCCTCCTCGTTGGGAGGCCACGTAGCCGATTGGGATCGGCTTTTTCCCACCCAGTTGCCCGCCCGGGAGGTGATCGACGAACTTTCGGCGGCCGTGCAGGAGATCGAAACGAAGATCGGGTGCGAAATCGCCTCCCTGACCTCCGATGCAAGCGGCGTGACCGCAGTGACCGCAGACGGCGAACGGTATGAAGGGCGCGCCGCGGTGGTGGCGACGGGCTTCGACCTGTTCGACGCGCGGCTCAAGGAGGAGTACGGCTACGGGATGTACGAAAACGTCGTCACCTCGGCCGAACTCGAACGGATGTTCCGCACGGGACGGGTCGCGATGCGCAGCGGCGAGGCGCCCGAACGGGTCGCGATACTGCACTGCGTAGGCTCGCGGGACGAGAAAGTGGGACAGTTCCACTGCTCTAAAGTGTGTTGCATCACGGGCATCAAGCAGGCGATCGAGCTGACCGAGGCGGTGCCGGGGGTGCAGGTGACCAATTTTTACATGGATTTGCGAGCTTTCGGCAACGGCTACGAGGAGCTGTACCGGAAATCGCAGGTCGAACACGGCGTGACCTATATCCGGGGCCGGATTTCGGAGGCGGGCGAGACGCTCGACAAACGCATCCAGCTCAAGGTCGAGGACACGTTGGTGGGGCGTCCGTTGCGGATGACGGTGGACATGCTGGTGTTGTTGGTGGGGATGCGTGCACCGTCGTGTTGCGGTTCGCTGGGGCTTCCGACGCAGGCGAACGGCTTTTTCGCGCCGCAGAACCCTTATACGGGTACGGTGCTGAGTGCGCAGCGGGGTGTCTACCTGGCGGGTACGGCGACGGGGCCGAAGACGATCGGCGAGACGCTGAACGAGGCAATCGCGGCGGCTCGCCGAATCAAACACGATCTGATGGAATAATCGTTCGTTTATTGTTTTTTGCCCCGTATGGAACCGTACCTTTTCTGAAGAAAAGGTACCCAAAAGACTTTTGGAGGATGCTAACGCATCCTAAAGCTGCCGGCAGCCCAACTCTCGGACTTTCTTTGGGCCGGGAGCAAACGGCGCGCATAGGGTTTAACTCTCATTAAGCGCGCCGTTGCCCCGACCCAAAAGTAATCGCAGAGATTGAGGATTGCGGAGCCTAAGGAGTAGCGTAGCTAACTAAAAGTTCTTTGCGTCGCTTTCTTTCAACCGACGCTGCCAGCGAGCGTAATGCAAACGCAGTTTGCAAATTACCGAGCGGCGAGGAGGAACCGAGTAGCGTACCGAGGGCAGAGACCGCTTGCGGGCTTTGCCGAGGTAGCATGAGGAAGCCGAAGGCAACGCGAAGCCAACAAGCGGCAGTTCCCTGCGGGTAGACACAGATAAATGAATAGATAAAATACATAGTGCATATTATGGCCGGTTCCCCCTGGTATTTCGATCCCTTTGTCATCCCCTTTACCCTCGGCGTCGTATGGTTATTCGGCGCCATCCTTTGGAAATGGGGCAAATGGTTCGTCAAGCTTCCGCAAGAAGACAAAGCCCTTGTTCGGCATAACTTTTTCAGCGCCAAGAGCCTCAAAGCGACGAAAGAAGTCCTCTTGGAATGCCTCATTCACCGGAAGATATGGAAGACCAACCCCATGCTCGGCTTCATGCACATGAGTTTGGCCCTGGGATGGTTCCTGTTGATCGTCGTCGGGAAGTTAGAGACCTCCACCTACATCCACGACGCCGTGAATCCGCCCCACGTCCACGTCTTTTTCCGGTACTTCTTCCCCGAAGAACCCGCCAGCTACGTGCGACACTTCAACTACGCCCTGTTGATGGACTGCCTGTTGATATTCGTGCTGTGCGGCGTGGCGTTGGCGTGGGGTAAGCGGGTCTATTCTCGAATGATGGGGATGCGGCGCACCACTAAACACACCCCCTTCGACCGGATCGCCCTCGCCTCTCTTTGGTTGATCTTCCCCCTGCGTTATCTGGCCGAATCCGTCACCTGCGGCGTGCACGACAGCGGCAGCTTCTTCACCGGCGGGACAGGCGATATGCTCGCTTCCGTAGTGCCGATGGGCATGCTTTCCGCCATGGAGTATCCCGCCTGGTGGGCCTACTCCATCGTGCTCGGCCTCTTTTTCGTCTCCATGCCTTACTCGCGGTACATGCACATCTTCACAGAGATACCGCTGATCTTCCTGCGCACCTACAAAGTGCAGTCAAAGCCCGAAGGGAGCAGCTTCGACCACTTCCAGATACAAGCCTGCTCCCGGTGCGGGATATGCCTTGACCCCTGTCCCATCGCTTCGGACTTGAACATCAATCACATTCAGGCCGCCTATTTCCTGCGCGACCGGCGGTACGGACACCTGACCTCGCAAGTGGCCGACACCTGCCTGATGTGCGGCCGGTGCGCCGAAGCCTGTCCCGTGGGGATCGACCAGGGAACCTTGCGGTTGAGCAGCCGTGTCGGTTTTGCCCGTCAGAGCTCCTTGTACGATGCCCCCCGGTACGAATTTCTCGCCTCCGCCCCCGACCGCTCGGAAGGAGAGGGCCGCGTCGGCTTTTTCGCCGGCTGCATGACCCAGCTCACCCCCGGCGTGATGCGGTCGATGGAGAAGATCTTCGCCGCCGCAGGTGTTGACGTCTGGTGGGCCGACAAAAACGGCGGAGTCTGCTGCGGCCGTCCGATGCGGCTGAGCGGCAACCTTCCGGCAGCGGAAAAGATGCAGCAGTATAATACCGAACTGTTCCGCCGCCACGGGATTACGACCCTCGTGACCGGCTGCCCCATCTGCTATAAGAGCTTTACGCAAGAGTATAAAGAGCTGAAAAATATGGGGATACGCGTTCTGCACCACACCCAGTATATCGCCGAGCTGATTGCCGGAGGGCGGCTCAAGACTTCGGTCGTGCAATCCTCGTATGTCTATCACGACCCGTGCGAGTTGCGGGGGATTTATGCCGAACCGCGGTATGTGCTCTCTCACGTCGCGACCCTGACCAACGCCGAGAGCCTCAAAAAAGACCGCGTGCACTGTTGCGGCGGCAGCCTCGCCAATCTGACCCTGGACACGGCCGCGCAGACCCGGATCGGGGCGACCGTTGTGCGGAACCTGACGGCGACCGGTGCCGAAACCATCGTGACGAGCTGTCCCCAGTGCAAAAAATCGCTTCAGCGTGCAGCCGGCAACGATCGGGTGCGGGTGGCCGACATCGCCGAAGTGGTGGCCGAAGCGGTTTGAGAGTCGGGATAATTTCGTTAATTTGCACCGCAACCGAGAGAGAATCGAACATCCTATGCAACAATATTTGGACCTGTTGCGCCACGTGCGCGACCACGGCACGTGCAAGAGCGACCGAACCGGCACCGGCACCGTCAGCCTATTCGGCTATCAGATGCGGTTCGACCTGAGCCAGGGATTTCCGTGCCTGACGACGAAAAAGCTGCACTTGCGGTCGATCATCCACGAACTGCTGTGGTTCCTGCGCGGCGATACCAATATCAAGTACCTCAATGACAACGGGGTGACGATTTGGGACGAGTGGGCCGACCCGGCGACGGGCGACCTCGGACATGTCTACGGCTACCAGTGGCGGAGCTGGCCGACCCCTTCCGGTGAACACATCGACCAGATCGCTCAGGTCGTCGATTCGCTGCGGCACAATCCCGACAGCCGTCGGCACATCGTTTCGGCATGGAACGTGGCCGACATTCCGACCATGGCTTTGCCGCCTTGCCATGCTTTGTTCCAGTTTTACGTGGCCGACGGGCGGCTGTCGTGTCAGCTCTATCAGCGGTCAGCCGACCTGTTTCTCGGCGTGCCGTTCAACATCGCCTCGTATGCCCTTCTGACGCTGATGATGGCTCAGGTGACGGGGCTCGAACCGGGCGAGTTTATCCATACGTTGGGCGATGCGCACATCTATCTGAATCATCTGGAGCAGGTGGAGACCCAGCTGAGCCGGACGCCGCGTCCGTTGCCGACGATGCGAATCAATCCGGCCGTCCGGGATATTTTCGGATTTTCTTACGAAGATTTCTCGTTGGAAGGCTACGACCCGTGGCCATCCATTAAGGCCCCGATCGCCGTGTAGGGTCGCCGGGATTTGAGAGACCGTGGGTTGCTGCGCGTTGTTGGGGTAGAGGCTGGCAGTAGAAATGCGTAAGCATTTCCCGTCCACGGGACGTGGGGCCCGCTTGGCCGACGCGTTCGCGTCATGGCGCGCGGCCGTTACTATTCCTTCTTAGCCTAACCGCGCCCGCCCGCTTAAAGGGCATATTCTGCCGGTTGGCATTTGGCCAATCCGGCAAGAATTGCCGCGGGCGACGTTTAGGAGTAGATACGCCTAGCTTTCGAGTGCCGAGCGGCACCGGCGGAGCGATAGCGGAGCCGCAGTGAGGCTGACACAGGGCAGAGAACTGGAGTGAGCTTTGGGCCGTGCTTGTTCTTCGGGCGGGAAAACCGTTTCCGGTTTTCCCGCTGCGCCGGGCCGCGCCGTTGGCCGAGCTTTTGCGGTTCGTAGAATCGCCGGGCTTGCGCGCTGGGCCTTCGGTCCACCCGAGGAGGGCGCAGCCCGAAACCGACAGAATTGGACTGAACTTTTGGCCGTGCTTTGGGTATTATTGCTTTTGCGACTCGTAGAGTCGCGCGGGCCGGAGGCCTTCCAACGGGAGGCCCGCAACACGCCGCTCCGCGTCGAGAGTTGTTGTACCTCCCGGGCGTCCGACCGTAAAGTCAAATTGAAATAGGGTAGAGGCTGCCAGTTGTTAGGGTAGTTCCAGCCCATTGCCCCCCGCGGGCCCGCGGCGTTTATTCCGAGAGGCAACGCAACTGAAAACCGAAGGTGCGAGGATGCGAATTGCCCGGATTAAGTCCCATCGCCGTGTAATCTACGAATTTGGCCGCCAAAGCATCGCATGTGGACGACCAGCTATATCCGCTGCACCCGACGAAGCTCGAAGCATCCGTGTTAATGCCGTAGCGGCAGCCCGGGGCGCGCCCACCGGGCGTTTTAATGGCCGTCTCTGCCCTAAAGCCTCCATCCCAAGAACAGACCGTTGCCTCCCTACATTGCTCGTCGCAGGCACACCTCCCTCTGTTTATTCCGAGAGGCACCGCAACTGGAAACCGTAATCGCGGTTACCCCCACTGCTGGTATGGAGCCACTCCACGCCGAAATTCAGAAGAATGCAGCCCACGGCAGAGCCGGTGAAAGACGACCAACAGTAACCGAGATACCCTGCGCCATACAACCCGCCCGCATAATCGGTGCGTTGGCCCGGGGCGGGGTTCCCTCCTGTCCGACCGCAGCACCGACGATTAAAAATCGTATCTTTGCAATCACGCAACGAGTTATTCTCAGGATTTTATGGCCAACAAGACCTACCTCAAGATACGCAATTACGTCCAGGATCCCGCCCATCGGCGGAAGATCACCCTCATCTTTTGGAGCATCCTCGCCACCCCCGTTCTGATCCTCGGCACCCTCCTGCTGATGATCGGCTTCGGCGTGTTCGGCAAACTCCCCACCTTCGAAGAACTCGAAAACCCCCGGAGCAACCTCGCCACCGAAATCATCTCCGCCGACGGTAAGAATCTCGGGAGCTTTTTCATCGAGAACCGCTCCTACGTCGATTACGGCGACCTCTCCCCCAACCTGGTCGCCGCCCTCGTCGCCACCGAAGACGCCCGGTTTTACAGCCACTCCGGCATCGACTTCAAAGGCCTCGCCCGCGTGGGCTTCAAGACCGTCCTGCTCGGCGACCGCGGACAAGGCGGCGGCTCCACCATCAGCCAACAGCTCGCCAAGAACCTCTATCCCCGCGATACCGTCCATAGCTCCGGGCTCGCGAAAGCCGGCAAACTCGTGATCGCCAAACTCAAAGAGTGGATCACCGCCGTGATGCTCGAACACAACTACACCAAGGAAGAGATCGTGGCCATGTACCTCAACACCGTCGAGTACGGGTCGAACGCCTTCGGGATCAAATCCGCCTCCGCCACCTTTTTCAACAAGACCCCGGCCGAACTGGCTCCCGAGGAGGCAGCTATGTTGGTGGGCGTGGTCAACGCCCCGAGCCGGTACAGCCCCGTGCGGAATCCTGAGCGGGCATGGAAGCGGCGGAATACCGTTCTCGAACGAATGGGCAGCGCCGGCTTCCTCAGCGACGCCGACGTGCGCCGGCTGACCGCCGAACCCATCCGGCTCGACTACCACCCCGTCTCCCATAACGAAGGAATCGCCACTTACTTCCGCGAAATGCTGCGGCAGTATATGACCGCCACCGAACCCAAACGGAAACAATACCTCACCGACTGGGACTATCAGACCGAACTCGAACGCTGGCAGAACGACCCCCTCTACGGCTGGTGCAACAAGAACACCAAAGCCGACGGCACCCCGTACAACCTCTACAAAGACGGCCTGAAACTCTACACCACCATCAACTCCCGGATGCAGAAGTACGCCGAAGAGGCCGTCCGGGAACATATGGTGAAGACCATCCAGCCCCAGTTCGAAAAGCAGCGCAAAGGCTATAAAACCATCTTCTACAACATCAACAAAAAGGAAGAGACCAAGATCGTCCACCGGGCGATTCTCCAGAGCGACCGGGGGATGGCCATGAAACGGAACGGGATGAGCGACGAACGCATCCTGGCCGCCTTCGAGAAACCGATCCCGATGACCGTCTTCACCTACGCCGGAGATCGCGACACCGTGCTTTCGCCCAAAGACTCGATCCTGCACATGAAATCGTTCCTTCGGGCCGGTTTCATGTCGATGGATCCCGCCACCGGCTACGTCACGGCCTACGTCGGAGGGACTAACTTCCGGAACTTCAAGTACGACATGGTGCGACAGGGGAAACGACAAGTCGGTTCCACCATCAAACCGTTCATCTACACCTTCGCCTTCGACATGCTCGGGTACAACCCCTGTACGCTGGTGCCCAACTCTCCGGTGACCATCGAAGCCTCGACCGGTCCCTGGTCACCGAAAGAGGCCGGCAATGTGCCGCAGGAAGGAGAGTTGCGTCCCTTGTATTGGGGGCTGGCCAACAGCCGGAACAACTACTCGGCCTGGATCATGAAACAGGCCCAGCCGCAGGCCGTGGCCGATATGATCCATAAAATCGGCGTCCACAGCTATATCGACCCGGTTTATGCCTTGTGTTTGGGCACGCCGCAGGTCTCGGTTTTCGAGATGGCCGGCGCTTTCAGCACCTTTGCCAATCGGGGAGTGCACACCGAACCGATCTTCGTCACCCGCATCGAAGATAAACAGGGGAATGTCCTGGCCTCGTTCTCACCGCAGACCTACGACGCGATCAGCGAGCAGACGGCCTATACGATGCTCGACATGCTCAAGCGGGTCGTGACGGCAGGTACTGCGGGTCGGTTGGGTTATCAGTTCAACCTTCGGGGCGATATCGGCGGCAAGACAGGGACGACCAACAACAGTGCGGATGCCTGGTTTATGGGCGTGACACCGCATGTGGTGGCCGGCACCTGGGTCGGCGGCGAAGACCCGGCGACACACTTGATGAGCGGCGCAGACGGTTCCCGGGTTGCCTTACCGATTTTCGGGATATTCATGAAGAAAGTTTATGCGGACAAATCGTTGGGCATAAGCATGAACGACCGTTTTATGGAGCCGATCGGCGTCGTTCGGTACGATTGCGATCCGAAGCAGGCGATTTCGACACCAGGCGCTACGGCAACGGGAGAGTCGGGAGGCGACGAATTCTTCCAGTAGACATTTTTTGTAACGTTATTGTTTTAGCATTGGCGGCAAGTCCACATAAGGACTTGCCGCTTTGTTTTGCGAAGCACGTGAACAAAGAGCGGTGCGAGGAATTGGGTCGAGGCTGCCCGCGTTGCATAGGGGTAGAGGCTGGCAGTTGAAATGCGTCAGCATTTCCCGTCCACAGGACGTGGGGCCCGCGCGGCCTGAGCGCAGTACCCTCCTGTAGCCAAAGACGAGCGCCACGCCTTTTTGGGCCGTCGGCAGCTTGAGGATGCGTTAGCATCCTTGAAAGTTTCTTTGGTTCTCTTTGTGAACAACGAGAACAGTTTTAGGCGGGTCAAAGCTCGACCCGCGCGCGATCGCTGAAGTAGGAAATCATTCAAACGCATGATCTGCGTTTGAATAAGATTTCCGCCAGCGCGCGGCCAAAGAACGGGGGTAGAGGCTGGCAGTTGAAATGCGTCAGCATTTCCCGTCCACAGGACGTGGGGCCCGCCCGACCCGAGGGCAGTACCCTCAAATCGCGCAGGCGCGCGAAAAAAGAGTGGTGCGAAAAAACGTCGCCCGCCCGCTTAAAGAGGGATTTCGCTCGTTTTGCGATGAGCAAAATCGAGATGAAATCCCAGCGGGCGACGGAAAAAGTGGCGGAGCGACAGCGGAGCCGCAGTGAGGCTGACACGGGGCGAAGAATAGGGGCGAGTTTTGGGCTGTGCTCCTGCGACCCTTTGGGTCGTGCGGGCCGGCCGCCTGCCCACGGGCGGCCCGCAACACGCCGCTCGCGCGTCGAGAGTTGCCGTACCTCCTGGGCGCCCGGCTCACTTTAGTCGAGAGTAAATATTAAGGGTCGGACGCCCGGGAGCTCGCAGTGAGCTTGCGAACGTTGCGGGCCTCCCGATGGGGAGGCGTCCGGCCCGCGCGACTCTGCGAGTCGCAGGAGTGCAAATGGGGTAGAGGCTGCCAGTTGTTAGGGTAGTTCCAGCCCATTGCCCTCCGCGGGCACGCGGCCTGTTTATTCCGAGAGGCAACGCAACTGAAAACCGTAGCCGCGGTGGTTCGTTCCGGAAAGATCGAGCCACGTCACCGCAAAACAAAAGTTCATGCCAAGGGTGTCGCAGACCGTTGAAGACCACCCGTAACCGTTGCTGCCGATGTAGTACAGCGCGCCCGAGGCACTGCTGCGGAAGCCCGGGGCCGGAGCGAGCGCACCTCGGACTCTTCACGTTCGGTTCAAACCACTGGCGACACCCATGAAAATATGCGCGTAAATCCCTATCTTTGTGAAAATCGAGCAGAAAGGTATGGTACTCGCACTGATTTACGACTTCGACGGCACCCTCTCTCCGGGGAACATGCAGGAATACGACTTTATCCCCGCCATCGGGAAAGACAACCGCGAGTTTTGGGACAACTGCAACCGCGTGGCCGAAGTGAACGACGCCGACCCGATCCTGACCTACATGAACGAAATGATCCGGCAAGCCACCGTGAGCGGCGTTTCGCTGCGTCGCGAAGCTTTTGCCGAATCCGGGCGGAAAGTCCAGCTTTACGAAGGAGTTGAAGGATGGTTCGCGCGCATCAACCGCTACGGACAATCCAAAGGGATTCGGGTCGAACATTACATCAACTCCTCCGGGCTGCGCGAAATGATCGAAGGAACATCCATCGCCAAACACTTCCGGAAGATTTTCGCCAGCTCGTTTCTCTATTCGGTAGACGGAGTGGCCTATTGGCCGGGCGTGGCAGTCAACTATACGAACAAGACACAATTCATCTTCAAGATCAGCAAAGGGATCGACAGCGTATACGACTCCAAAGCCGTGAACCGCTATCAGCCTGAAGAACAACGTCCCGTACCGTTTACCCATATGATCTATATCGGCGACGGGACGACCGACATTCCGTGCATGCGGCTCGTGAAAGAGAAGCAGGGGCACGCCATTGCGGTATATAATCCGGCCGATCGGGAAGTGGGACACTCCCTTCGTCAGCTGGTTCAGGAGCATCGGGTGAATTTCGTCGCCCCGGCAGACTATTCGCCGGGCAGCCGGCTGGACGAAGTCGTGAAAGCGATCGTCGACAAAGTCGCCGCCGACGATCGCTTGAAGCGCCTGGAACTGTGAGCCTGATCATTTGGTCCCGAGTAGAGCAGTTGACCTTTATTATTTTTCAGCAACCGCGCGCGGCCCTGCCTTAGGAGGGAAATCGTCAAAACTCGCTTGCGTGTTTTGACAAGATTTCCCAAGGCGCGCGGAAAAAGGGTTGGGCTGAGGCTGGTAGTGGAAATGCGTAAGCATTTCCTGTCCACGGGACGTGGGGCCCGGCCGGCCCGAGGCCAGTTTCAGACGGGACAAAGTTCTCCCGCGCGCCGCCGCTTAAAGAGGGAAATCGTCAAAATGTGCTGGCACGTTTTGATAAGATTTTCCCGGCGCGCGAACAAAACTCGACCCGCGCGCGACCGCTGAAGTAGGAAATTATTCAAACGCGTGTTTCGCGTTTGAATAAGATTTCCGCCAGCGCGCGGACAAAGAACAGGGGTAGAGGCTGCCATTAGTTGTTGGGTAGAGGCGGCCAGTAAAACACCCGAAGGGTGCGCCCGCCCGGCGTAAGGGCAGTACCCTCCTGTAGCCAAAGATGCGCGCCCCGCCTAAAGAAGCGATTCAACTATTTCGGCGTGAGCCGAATATAGATGAATCGCGCAAGGCGCGCGAAAAAACGTGCTCACCCACGAAAACTTCCGTCGCCCGCCCGCTTAAAAAGGGATTTCACTCGTTTTGCGTTAGCAAAATCGAGGTGAAATCCCAGCGGGCGACGTTTAGGAGCAGACACGCCCATCTTTCGAGTGCCGAGCGGCACCGGCGGAGCGAAAGCGGAGCCGCAGTGAGGCTGACACGGGGCGGAGAGCTGGGCTTTGCTTTGGGCTGGAATTTGGGGCGAGAGCGAATAGCGCGATTCCGAAGGGAATCGCCGTCCTCGGCGAGGGCGACGCTTTAGCGGCGCGTGGGGGGCGCGCCGAGGACGAACCTCATAGTGTAAAGAGGCCGTGCTCTTGCGGTTCTCCGAACCGCCGGCCTTGTCGCCCAGCGGCGAAGCCGCTCGGGGGGATGGGTGACAGGCCGAAACCGATAGACTGGGCGGTGAACAAGGCACTGCTTTTGCGACCCAAAGAGTCGCTCGGGCCGGGCCACCCCGGCGTAGGGCCGCAACTTGCTGAGCTCGTTTTGCCCCCGCTGGCTCCGGCCGCCGGAATTAAATTACAGTCGGGTAGAGGCTGCCCCTTGGGGTAGTTCCAGCCCATTGCCCCCCGCGGGCCCGCGGCGTTTATTCCAAGAGGCACCGCAACTGAAAACCGTTGGCTCGGAAGTCCGAGTAGCTGGTGCTGAGGCTCTGCGAATAGAAACCCAAGTCCAGGCCGCCGCTGCCGCTCGTGGCGGAAGACCAACTGAACCCGCTATTGCCGACGCTCACCGGTGCGCCCGAGCTCGAGTAGCGGTTGCCCGGGGCGTGCCGCTCGGCCCTCAAAAGCTGGCCGCCTCTACCCTAAACAATCAGGCCGCCTCAGTTTCAAGTTGGGGTAGAGGCTGGTAGTAAAAGACGCTGTGCGTCCGTTTATTCCGAGAGGCAGCGCAACTGAAAACCATGGCCGCGATTGTGCGCGTAGCTGTGGCGGAGCTCCTGCATGTAGAAGTCCAAATACCGCACCGTGACACCGCCCGTCACCGGCGTATACGACCAACTGTACCCGTAGTTGCCCGCACCCAATAACGAGCCCGCCTCCCACAGACGGTAGCCCGGGGCGCGGCGAACCGGTACACAAAAGCCAGGCCAGTCCGCTGTCTTCCCCCTTCTTCAAAATCCTTCACGAAACAAAATCCTTCACGAAACCATGACCCACCCCCATCGCGCCCTGCTCTCCCTCGGCAGCAACGCCGACGAACCCGAGAGACTGCTCGCCGCCGCCCGGCAACAGATCGCCGAGACCCTCGGCCCGATCCTCCTCGCCTCCCGCGAATACCAGACCGAACCCTGGGGCACCTTTTCCGACACCCGACCCGTGAACCCCTTCCTGAACCAAGTCCTCCTCCTCCAGACCACCGCCAGCCCCCTCCGCCTGCTCGACACCCTCCAGCAAATCGAACACCGCCTCGGCCGCCCCGCCCACCTCCCCGAGTATACCCCCGACGGACAACGCCTCTACCAGTCGCGCCCCATCGACCTCGACATCCTCTTCTACGACACCCTCATCCTCGACACCCCGCGCCTCACCATCCCCCACCCACAGATCCCCCGGCGGCACTTCGTCCTCCGCCCCGCCGCCGAAATCTGCCCCGACTTCCTGCATCCCCTTCTGAAAATCAGCCTCCAAGAGCTATTAAATTCACTTTTGTAGAACGAATCTCGATAATTTACTCTATATTTGCAATCCGTTTCGAACGTAATCGAATCATAATCATACAAATAAATAAAACGACACTCGTCATGACAAAAGCGGATATCGTAGGCGAAATCGCAAAAAGTACCGGTATCGAAAAAGTACAGGTGCAGCAAGTTGTGGAATCTTTCATGGAAAATATCAAAGACTCCATGATGGCAGGCAATAACGTCTACCTGCGCGGTTTCGGCAGCTTTATCATCAAACGGCGCGCCCAGAAAGTGGCCCGCAATATCTCCAAGAACACCACCATCACCATTCCGGCGCACAACATTCCGGCCTTCAAACCCTCCAAAACCTTTGCCGGGGAAGTGAAAGCCAAATCCATCGCCAAGAAATAATTAACCCGATTGTCAAACCTTAATCCACAGTAGTTATGCCAAGCGGAAAAAAAAGAAAACGGCACAAAATATCTACCCACAAGCGCAAAAAACGGCTTCGCAAGAACCGTCATAAAAAGAAAAAGTAGGTAGATCCTCCCTTTTGCCCGGGAAGAACCCTCACGCATACGGACAGACCGGCCCCGAGCCGCTCTCCTTTCCCGCGTCCTCTTCCCCGGCGAAGACCGACACTCGAAAACCTAAAGTCCCCGGACTATTCAGCGCGGCGGTCTTTAGGTTTCGTTTTTTCGACCCACCCCGGCTCCTCCGCCCCGCCTCCGGCACCCTCCGGATACCAAACGGCCGGACGAACCGTTTATCATATATATACGACAAACGACATGACAAAAGAGTTAGTCATCCACTCGACCGGCAGCGAGATCGAGATCGCCCTCCTCGAAGACGGGCAACTCGTCGAACTCAACCGCGAGAAGACCAAAAGCTCCTTCACCGTCGGCGACATCTACCTCGGTAAAGTGCACAAAGTGATGGGCGGACTCAACGCCGCCTTCGTCGATGTGGGATACCAGAAAGACGCCTTTCTGCACTACCTCGACCTCGGCCCCGCCTTCCACTCCCTGAACGACCTCGTCAAACACGTGAACGGCCGCCACCAGAAGATCGACTTCTCCTCCATCAAAGTGCAGAACGACCTCGGGAAAGAGGGGAAAATCGCCGGCGTGCTCAACAACGGCCAGCATATTATCGTCCAGATCGCCAAAGAGCCCATTTCGACCAAAGGGCCCCGCGTCACCAGCGATATCTCCATCGCCGGACGGCACCTCGTGCTGATCCCCCTCTCCAACAAAGTGCACATCTCGCAGAAGATACGCTCCAACGAAGAGAAAAAGCGCCTCAAAGGGATCGTAGAGGGGATCCTGCCCCGGAACTACGGCGCCATCGTGCGCACCGCCGCCGAAGGGAAATCCGCCGAAGATATCGAAGCCGACATCACCCACCTCATCTCGAAATGGGAAGGAGCGCTGTCCGCCTTGCAACACGCCCAGCCCCCTTACCTGCTCCTGGGCGAAGAGAGCCGGACCACCACCATCCTGCGAGATTTGCTCAACGACTCCTTCACCCACATCCACGTAGACAACGAACAGATCTTCCACGAAGTGAAGGAATACATCTCCGCCATCGAGCCCGAAGCCGAGAAGATCGTCAAACTCTACAAAGGGAACATCCCCATCTTCGACCAGTTCGACATCACCAAACAGATCAAACAGCTCTTCGGACGGACAGTGGTGTTCAAGCGGGGCGCATACTTGATTGTGGAGCACACCGAAGCGCTGCACGTCATCGACGTCAACAGCGGCAAGCGCGCCAAGAGCGACGAGACCCAGGAAGCCAACGCCCTGGAGTGCAACCTGAACGCCGTGCCAGAGATTGCGCGTCAGCTGCGGTTGAAAGATATGGGTGGGATTATCGTGATCGACTTCATCGACCTGCACACCGCCCAGAACCGGAACGCCGTGTTAGAAGCGATGCGCAAAGCGATGTCCACCGACCGGGCCAAGCACAACATCCTACCCTTGACGAAGTTCGGCCTGATGCAGATCACCCGGCAGCGGGTGCGTCCCGAGACCCAGATCGTCATCAACGAGAAGTGCCCCACCTGCCACGGGACAGGCGAGATCGCGCCCTCCGTGCTGCTCGACGCCCAGATCGAGAACCAGATCGCCTATTACGCCAAAGAGAAGCACTACAAACTGCTGACCGTTCACGTCCATCCGTACGTAGCCGCCTATATCAATCGGGGCGGTCTGTTCAGCAAGCGCGCCAAGTGGTGCGTGAAATACGGCGCAGTGATCAAAGTGATACCGAACGACTCTCTCGGGATGATCGAATACAAGTTCTACAACGCCCTGGGAGACGCCATCTGAAACGAAAGATGTTGAGAAAAGAGTCGTTGCCGTTGTTCGAGATGATGTCGTTGGAGGAGATTGTGGCGGGGGCGCGGTTTACGCACGAAGCTTTGTGCGATTATGCAGTGGGGGCGAACGACGGGCGAGTCTATCTGTTGTTCAAGGACTGGAATTCCAAGGACTTGTATTCTTATCTGGTAGCGGTACTCGATATCGATTGGGAGGCGGGGCGGTGTATAGGGAAGCAGGTGTATGATCTCGGGGACGGCTATCGGACAGAGTATTGTTGGGTTTCTGCACTGGGCGACGATTTTTTGTTAGTATGGTGTCGGTGCTGGTATAACGACGGCGATCCGGAACGGAATGGATTGTTGATAGGTCGGGACGGAACGGTCAGACGGGATTATTGTTTCGGCGACGGGATCGAACAATGCTTAGTGCTGAAAGACGGGACGATCGTTACAAGTTATTTCGACGAGGGAGTGTGGGGAAACTATGGTTGGGGAGGAGAAACAGATGAGTCGCACCCGATTGGTTGGACAGGCTTGACTGCTTGGCGGTCGGATGGACGGAATGTGTGGAGTGTGGGGGATTATCAGGAAAACCCGTGCAGTGAATGCGATGCGATCAGTCAGGACACCCAGGGCAGGCTGTGGTTCTATAAGGACGGGGAGATCATGCTGCGGGACTTTCTACAGGATCGAAACGAGGTGATCGTTTCGTCGTTGCGCGGCATTGTCGAGGTGCGGGATAGCGAAGCTTTCGCGGTGACTCCGGATGGACAGCGGTTGCTTTTCGATGGGGGATACGAGGGTTTTTACAGGCGTTTTTTTGTTCTGGCTTTTGACGGAGAGACATGGCGGCTCGAAGCGGAGGTTATCCCGGAGTTGAATGGGATGCCGATTGAGCCCAGTCAGTATTATCTTGAAAGAAAACTTTCAGATCATCGGACGCTGTGGCTGACCGCCTCAGGGATGTTGTGCGGCTATCGGTTTGTCTGATTCTGGTTTGTGTGAAACGGAAGCGGGCGGCGCGATTTTTTTTCGCGCCGCCCGCTGTTTTACGGTTCGGTCTCCGAGAGGTCAGCAATACGAGTTATTCCCGAACCCATTGATCGGCGGCGTATCCGGCGTGTGCATCTCGATCTTCCCCACGATACTTTCATACCGCGCCACATTCTCCTGGAGCGACAGGAGCAGCCGTTTCGCATGTTCCGGCGTGAGAATCACCCGGCTTTTGACCTGCGCCTTCGGCATTCCCGGCATCATGCGGATAAAGTCCAGCACGAACTCCGACGTCGAATGCGAGATCACCGCCAGATTGGCATACGTACCCTGCGCCACCTCTTCGTTCAGTTCAATATCCAGTTCTACTTTTTGTTCGGTCATAGATAGCTTTCTTTGTCGAGGGCAAAGATAGCCGAAAAAAGAGGCTGTTCGTGCCTCTTTTTGGGGAGTTTTTTCAACAATTCTTCCACACGCGACCGAGGGGCCGCGCGTTATTGGGGTAGAGGCTGCCAGTGGAAATGCGTAAGCATTTCCCGTCCCCGCACCCATAGGGTATTTTGTTAGGGTTATTTCTGCCTTACTAAGTGTGGCCCGCGCGGTCCGAGGCCAGTTTTAGACGGGCTAAAGCTCGGCCCGCGCGCCACGCTTTAGGAGGGAAATCGTCAAAACTCGCTTGCGTGTTTTGACAAGATTTCCCCAGGCGCGCGAACTGGGTTGGGCCGTCGGCAGTTTGAGGATGCGTAAGCATCCGTCTAAAGTTTTTCTGGTTCTCTTTGTGAACAAAGAGAACAGTTTGAGGCGGGACAAAGCTCAGACCGCGCGCCCCTCCTAAAGAAGCGATTCAACTCTTTTGGCGGTTAGCCAAAAGAGAATGAATCGCGCAAGGCGCGCATCGAAGAATTGGGCTGAGCAGATTAAGCGATACGCAGTATCGCTCCGTCCCGCCGGTGCGCCCATCGGGCGTTTTGTTAGGGTTGTCTTTGCCTTATTAGCCGTCCGCCGCCCGCGCAGGGCAGTTTCAGGCGGGACAAAACTCATCCGCGCGCGACTGCTGGAGTAGGAAATCATTCAAACGCGTTGTTCGCGTTTGAATAAGATTTCCGCCAGCGCGCGGACAAAGAACGGCGCATGAAAACGTGACGGAGCGACAGCGGAGCCGCAATGATGCCGACACGGGGCAGTCCTTTGGGCCGTGAGTTAGTTGGGCTGAACTGTTGGCCGAACTTCTGCGACTCGCAGAG
>NZ_JBQIQO010000029.1:0-30829 GCF_056799795.1 Rikenella sp. | reverse complement strand
GTTTTCTCGGCGGGGCGCTATAATGCGAGTATTACCCCAATGCGCCCCCGCCGGAAAACCACAGCCCAACGAAACAAGGCGAAGAGAACCCGTGGTCGGCCCACCGGGACGACCTCTGCAAAAGTTCTTTGGATACCTTTCTTTCAAGAAAGGTACGGTTCCAGCCTGTCACCAAAGAGTCACAAAAAACCGCACATATATATTTACCAGAACCTAACATCGTTTTATGAGATTGAGAATTGCCCTCGCCACCCTGCTCCTCGGGATTTTCGGGACGGGAGCCCACGCCCAGGTCGAACAGCCTGTGAGCTGGCGTTTCACCGCCACCGGCCAGCAAGCCGAGATGACCGCCGACATCGACATGCCGTGGCACATGTACGACATCGGGCCGTATGACGGAGGGCCCAACGCCACCACCTTTACCTTTACCCTGCCGAACGGCGTTTCGCTCGACGGCGGCATCCAGCAGAGCCCGGCACCGACCCGCGTACACGACGAGATTTTCGGCATGGAGATCGGCTACTTCGCCCGTTCCGCGAAATTCGTGCAACGCTTCAAATTCTCCCCCCAGCTCATCGCAGCCGGTAAACCCGTCACCATCAAAGGGAACGTCGAATGGCAAGTTTGCGACGACGAAAGCTGCCTGCCCCCCACCGACGAAGACTTCACCCTCACCCTGACCCCGCCGACACCCGCAGCCGGCGAAGCACTCGATACCCTCCCCGCCGCGCTCGACCAGCCCGCCGCAGCGGATCCCGAAGGAAAGATGGTGCGCGACGAAGCCATCTTCGTGACCCCTGAGGCGACCGCCGACACCACCGCCGTTTCCGGCGAAACCTCTTTCGCAGGGCTCGAACGGAACGAAAGCAAAAGCTTCTGGACCATCATCATCGAAGCCATCCTGTGGGGCTTTGCAGCCTTGCTGACCCCCTGCGTCTTCCCGATGGTTCCGATGACCGTCAGCTTCTTCCTGAAAGGGAGCGACAATAAGGCAAAAGGGCGCTTTATGGCCACCTTTTATGGGATTTCGATCGTCGCCCTCTACACCCTTCCCATCGCCGCCATCATCCTCATCACCTACTTCGTGGGCGGAGATTCGGTGACGGCCGACATCTTCAACTGGCTGGCCACACATTGGCTGCCGAACATTCTTTTCTTCCTGATTTTCATGATCTTCGCCGCCTCGTTCTTCGGCGCGTTCGAGATCACCATGCCCTCGAAACTCGTCAACCGGAGCGACTCCAAAGCAGACAAAGGAGGCCTCGTCGGCGTCTTTTTCATGGCCCTGACCCTCGTGCTCGTGTCATTCTCCTGCACCGGGCCGATTGTGGGCACCGTGCTCGTGAAATCGACCCAGGGCGCGATCTGGGAACCCATCTTCACCATGCTCGCCTTCTCGGCAGCGTTTGCACTGCCCTTCACCATTTTCGCCTTCTTCCCCTCGCTGCTCAAGAACCTGCCCAAATCGGGCGGGTGGCTCAATTCGGTGAAGGTAGTCCTCGGTTTTATCGAATTGGCGCTGGGGCTCAAGTTCCTCAGTGTCGCCGACCAGACCTACCACTGGGGGCTGCTCGACCGCGAAGTCTACATCGCCTTCTGGGTCGTGATCTTCTTCCTGCTCGGCCTCTACCTGCTCGGCAAGCTGAAATTCGCCCATGACAGCGACACGAAATACGTGAGCGTGAAGCGGCTCTTTTTGGCGATTATTACGTTTGCATTCGTGGTTTACCTGATTCCGGGGATGTTCGGGGCGCCGCTCAAGGCTTTGAGCGGCTATCTGCCGCCGCTCTCCACGATGGATTTCAACCTTTCGGCTTCTTCGGCGGGCGGTGTGTCTGTATCCGGCGGAGGGGCGGTGTCATCGCTCGACCGCTCAAAAATCGAAGGCGGTGCGCCGAAATACAGCGACTTCCTACATCTGCCTCACGGCTTGGAGGGATTCTTCGACTACGAACAAGGGATGGAATATGCCCGCGCAGTGGGGAAACCTGTTTTCCTCGACTTCACCGGCCACGGCTGCGTGAACTGCCGCGAGATGGAGGCCAACGTATGGAGCGATCCGACCGTGCAGAAGCTGCTGCGCGACAACTATGTGATTATCGCCCTCTACGTGGACGACAAGAAGCAGTTGCCGGAGAGCGACTGGGTGACCACCCCCGACGGGAAAGTGCGGAAGACCTTAGGCAAGATCAACGCCGCCTTCCAGATCGAACGCTTCGGGATCAACGCCCAGCCTTACTACGTGCTGCTGAACAACGACGAGAAGCCGTTGGTGACCCCTCGGTCATACGATTTGAACGTGAACGGCTTCATCAACTTTTTGGAATCCGGGCTTCAGGCCTACCGCCGCAACGCGCAGTAGCGACAGGCACGAACAAAGAACGGGGCGAAGATTTGGGCCGACACAGCCATTCGCCCACCACGGGGCCCCACAGGGGCTTTTACTAGGGTTATCACTGCCTTATTTAAGTGGGGCCTGCCTGGCCGACGCGTTCGCGTCATGGCGGGCGGCCGTTACTATTCCTTCTTAGCCTAACCGCGCGCGACTGCTGGAGTAGGAAATCATTCAAAGTGTCTTGCGCTTTGAATAAGATTTCCGCCAGCGCGCGGACAGAGAATTGGGGTAGAGGCAGTTTGAGGATGCGTCAGCATCCGTCGAAAGTTTTTCTGGTTCTCTTTGTTCACAACCGACGCTGCCAGCGAGTGCAATGCAAACGCAGTTTGCCAATTGCCGAGCGGCGAGGAGGAAGGCGAAGCCAACGAGAACAGTTTGAGGCGGGACAAAGCTCAGACCGCGCGCCACGCCTTAGGAGGGAAATCGTCAAAATGTGTCAGCGCATTTTGACAAGATTTCCCCAAGGCGCGCGGACAAAGAATTGGGGCTGAGGCTGCCCATTCTGAGTGCCGGGAGGCACCGCCCGTCCGGCGTAAGGACAGTACCCTCAAACCAAATCGCGTGCCGACGCCTTAACAGGAAAATCATTCAAAAGCGTTTTCCATTTTTGAATAAGATTTTCCCAAGGCGCGCGTAAGGCAGCCTCGATCCAAAGCCGGCCGGAGCCAGCGAGGCCGGAAATGAGCTCTGCGAAGTTGCAGGCCTACGCCTGGGGTGGCTCCGGCCCGCGCGGCTCTTCGAGCCGCAGGGCTTGGGCTGTGTTTTTCTCGCACTCCGGGGAAATCTTGTCAAAATGCGCTGACACATTTTGACGATTTCCCTCCTAAGGCGTAGCGCGCGGGGTTTTAACGCCTTTTTAGGTCGCCCGCGGAAATTCTTGCCGGATGGAACTGCCCTCAGGCCGGGCAGGCCCCGCTTAAATAAGGCAGTGATAACCCTAGTAAAAGCCCCTGTGGGGCCCCGCGGTGGGCAATCGGCAGCCTCTACCCCAATATTGCCGAGCGCGAGGAGGAAACCCAAAGTAAACTCTTGTAATAGCTACGCCTCACGCTCCGCAAGACTCAAACAACAAACACTATTCATATATATGGAAAAAGAAGAGACCACCCGACAGCAGAAAGTCGGCCGCCAGATACAGAAAGACCTCAGCGACATCTTTTTGAAAGAAGCCCGCCATCTCGTACAAGGCGCCATGGTCACCGTATCGAAAGTACGCGTCAGCCCCGACCTCGGCTTTGCGAAAATCTACCTCAGCGTTTTCCCCTTCGACAAAGGCGCCCCGATCCTCGCCGCCTTGCATGACCACGCCGGCACCATCCGCTTCGAACTTGGGAAACGCGTGAAAAACCAACTCCGGATCGTTCCCGAAATCGCCTTCGCCATCGACGACTCCCTGGAATACGTCGAACGCATCGAGAAACTGATTCAGGAATAACCCCACCCACACACCCAGACAACCTACCCCGGACACACCATGAAAACCACCCTGCTCGCCCCTCTCGCCTGTGGCTTAATGCTGCTTCTCGGCAACTCCTGCGGTCGTCAACCCCTCCCCTTGCCCGAAGCCGGACTGATCCCCCAGCCCGTTTCAGTCACCCGCGGAGACGGAAACTATAAACTGAAAAGCGGCATGACCATCTCCGCCGACTCCTCCCTGGAGCCCGTAGCGAACTACCTGACCGAAGCCCTGCGGAGCTCCTCCGCCCTTCAACTCGAAACCGCCCCCGGAGCCGAAACCGGGAACATCAACCTTCGCCTCGGCCTCGACGACCCGAATCCCGAAGCCTACACCCTGACCGTCGATCGCGACGGCATCGTCATCCGCGGCGCCAGTCCGCGCGGCGTAGCCATGGGGATAGCCACCCTGCGCCAGCTCGTCCCCGTCGACCCGACCGACAGCCGAATCCCCTACATCACCGTCAGCGACTCCCCTCGATTCGACTGGCGCGGCATGCACCTCGACGTCAGCCGCCACTTCTACACCGTCGACCAGGTCAAACGCTACCTCGACCTGATGGCCACCTACAAATTCAACAAATTCCACTGGCACCTGACCGACGACCAGGGGTGGCGCATCGAGATCAAACAATACCCCCTGCTGACCGACAGCGGCGCCTGGCGGAAACTGAACAGCCAGGATCGCGAATGCCTCGCCATGGCCGCGCGTGAAGACAATCCCGACATGCAGCTCCCCGAGGAACTGCTCCGCATCGAAAACGGCGACACCCTCTACGGCGGCTTCTACACCCAGTCCGAGATTCGCGACATCGTCGCCTACGCCGCCGCCCGCGGCATCGACGTCATCCCCGAACTGGACATGCCCGGCCACCTGATGGGCGCCCAGCAAGGCTACCCGTGGATCACCTGCACCGGTGAATCCTCCTGGGGAAAGAGCTTCTCCTCCCCCCTCTGCCCCGGCAAAGACTCCTCCCTGATGTTCGCCAAGAACGTCTACAGCGAAATATTCTCCCTTTTCCCCTACGAATACGTGCATCTGGGCGCCGACGAAGTCGAAAAGACCAACTGGAAAAACTGTCCCGACTGCCAGGCCCGGATCAAGACCTACGGCCTCGCCGACGAACAGGAACTTCAGGCCTGGTTCGTACACGACATGGAATCCCACTTCCGGTCGAACGGCAAAAAGATGATCGGCTGGGACGAGATCGTCGAAGGCGGCCTCTCGCCGACCGCCACCGTCATGTGGTGGCGCGACTGGGCCCCCGGCGCCGTGACCACCGCCACCGCCCAAGGCAACGACGTCATCATCTGTCCCGACTTCCTGCTCTACCTCGACTTCATCGAACAGGGCCGTGACCTGAAACGGATCTACGAAACCGAACCCACCGCCTACCGGGCCGAATGGCACCTCACGCCGAAGCAACAAGCCCGGATTCGCGGCGTACAGGGGAACGTCTGGTGCGAACGCATCCCGAGCGAACGACGGATGCAATATCAGGTGATGCCCCGTATGCTCGCCCTGAGCGAGATGGCATGGGCCCGTCCGGAAGCCAAGAACTGGGCCGACTTCGAACAGCGGTTCGCCGCCCAGGCGCCTTACCTGGATCGCCGCGGCATCAACTACCGGATACCCGACCTGACCGGCTTCAACGACCTCAACGTCTTCGCCGACACCACCACCGTCGAAATCGAGTGCCTGCTGCCGAACATCGACGTGCGCTACACCACCGACGGCACCTTCCCCACCCTCGAATCGCCGTTGTACACCGGGCCGATCACCGTGACCGAATCGACCCATTTCATTTTCCGTCCCTTCCGGCCGGACGGCACCGCAGGCGCCATGCAACGGGCCGAGTATCGGAAAGAGATCTATTCACCGGCCCAGCCCCTGCCCGACCGCAAGTTAGAGAACGGCGTCCGGATGCTCTATCACGACTTCCGCGGGCGGAAATGCGAAGAGATCGAACGGGCGAAAGCCGTGCGGAGCTACACCCTCGACAGCGTGGCGATTCCTCCGCGGATTACCGAATGGCTGGGGTTGATCTACACCGGCTACCTCGAAGCCCCCGAGAGCGGGATTTATACCTTCGAACTGATGTCCGACGACGGATCGCGGCTCTTCTTGGACGACGAGCTGCTGATCGACAACGACGGCCCTCACGGCCCTGTGACCCGCACCGCCCAGCGCGCCTTAGCCGCGGGATGGCACCGTCTTCGCGTCGAATACTTCGACATGAACAACGGCGGCGAGCTCACCTTGCGCTGGGCCACCCCGTCCGAACCGGAGCTCCACACCCTGACCGGTCTGAAGCACTGATCCGGCCTGCCGCCTCGTTCGCGCCACGACAGGCAACCGAACCAAGAACCGAGGTAGAAGCTGCCATATCGATGCTGGTTTTTGTCTTATTCGGGCAGACACGGCCAAAGCATCCCGCAGGGATGCGCTCTAAAGTTTCTTTGGTTCTTTCTGTTCACAGAAAGAACAGTTCCAGCCGGGAAGTGCCTAGACCGCGCGCCCCGCCTAAAGAAGCGATTCAACTATTTCGGCGGTGAGCCGAAATAGAATGAATCGCGCAGGCGCGCGAAAAAACTCGACTTCGAGCAAAAATCCGTCGCCCACCCGCTTAAAGAGGAATTTCGCTCATTTTGCGTCAGCAAAATCGAGATGAAATCCCAGCGGGCGACGGCAAGTGCGGCGGAGCGACAGCGGAGCCGCAGTGAGGCCGATACGGGGCAGTGCTTTTAGCCGAACTTTTGCGGCTCACAGAGCCGCGCAGTCCGCCGCCACCCCACGCGGCGGACTGCAACTCGACGGGGCTCGTTGCATTCACCGCTGGCGGCGAATTGCTATAGGCTGTGAGCGAATAGCTAAGTCCCCGTGTTAACGGTCGTCCCGCAGCCCTCGGATGCGGAGGGGACGCACAGCGTCTTTTACTGGCCGCCTCGGCCTTAATGTTCGTTCTCCGCTGGCTGCGGCCAAAAACAAATTGGCTATGCTTTTGCGGTTCTCCGAACCGTCGGCCTTGTCGCCCAGGCGCGGAGCGCCTCGGGGGGGATGGGCGACAGGCCGAACCCGGCAGAATCAAGACGAACTGTTGGCCATGCTCTTGCGGCTCTTTGAGCCGCCGGGCCTGCGCGCTGGGCTTTCGGGCCGCCCCCCGAGCGCGCGGCCCGAACCCAACAGACAGCGGCGCCGCCCGCACCAGACAGCCCCGCCCCGAGACAAAGCCCCCACACCGCGAGGAATCGCCGGAAAATGTTACCTTTGCCAGCGAAATACACCCCTTATCCCATGAATAAAACGGCCGACTACCGGTTCACCATCATCGTACCCGTCTACAACGAAGAAGACAACATATATACCCTCGAAGAACGGTTGCGGGCCTACCTGCCCGCAACCACAGCAGGAGGGCAGCCCGCCTGCGCGCTTTTCGTGAACGACGGCTCGAAAGACCGCTCCGGCGAGCGGCTGCGCGAGATCTGCGGACGCAACCCCCACTTCTACTGGCTCGACCTCGCCCGGAACAGCGGCCTGAGCGCCGCCATGAAAGCCGGCATCGACGCCACCTACTCCGAATACGTCGGCTACATGGACGCCGACCTTCAGACCGCCCCCGAAGACTTCGACCTCCTGCTGCCCCATATGGGCGAATATGAGATGGTTATGGGTATCCGCACCGGCCGGAAAGACTCCTTCGTGAAAAACATGTCTTCCCGGATCGCCAACGGCTTCCGGCGGATGATGACCCACGACGGCGTCGAAGACACCGGCTGCCCCTTGAAAGTCCTCCGTACCGACTACGCCAAGCGAATCCCCTTCTTCACCGGCATGCACCGATTTTTGCCCGCCCTGATCCAACTCCAGGGCGCACGCGTGAAGCAAGTGCCCGTAAGGCACTTCCCCCGCGTCGCCGGCCAGTCCAAATACCACCTCTGGAACCGGCTCGCCGGCCCCTTCATGGACTGCTTCGCCTACCGGTGGATGCGCAAACGCTACATCGACTACCGCACCGGCGACACCAACCTTTAGTCCGTATTCCGTCCCCCCATGCACCCGCTCGCCATCGACAGTTTAGGTTACCTGGCCCAGCTGCTCTTCTCGGCCCGGTTTTTCGTCCAGTGGATCCTGAGCGAACGCGCCCGGCGCGTCCTCTCGCCCACCATCTTCTGGCAGATCAGCCTCGTCGCCGCCTGCATCTTTTGCCTCTACGGCTGGCTTCGGAACGACTTCTCCATCATCCTCGGGCAATTCGTCACCTACTACATCTACATCTGGAACCTCAACGCCCGTCGAGCCTGGAAAACCCTCTGGCCCCCGATCCGCTGGACCATCTTCGCCCTGCCGCTGGCCGGCATCCTGTGGATCGCCCTGAACTGGAGCGACTTCCTCGCCCACCTCTTCATCGAGAGCGACCTCCCCGGCTGGCTCATCGCCCTCGGCACCGGCGGACAAATCATCTTCACCCTCCGCTTCGTCTACCAATGGTGGTACTCCCGACAGCGCGGCGAATCGATCCTCCCGCTCGGCTTCTGGCTCATCAGCCTCACCGGCTCCACCATCATCATCGCCTACGCCTTGATTCGCGGCGACATGTACCCCCTCATCCTCGGGCACCTCACCGGCGCCTTCGTCTACACCCGTAACATCATCATCTTCAACAAACAACGCACCGCTCAGGCCACAGCCTCCGACAGCAACGACCGACCATGCGAAAACACCTCGACACGATAGGCACCGACTGGAGCCGCTACCTGCTTCTTTTCCTCGCCATCCTCCCCCTCTTTCTCTTCCGCGACCTCACCCGGAACAACGAACTCCGCTATCTGAGCATCGCCGACGAAGCCATCCGCGACGGCCACCTCTTCACCTTCTACAACCACGGCACAGCCTATGCCGACAAACCGCCGCTTTTCCTCTGGATGCTGATGCTCGGGCGGACACTCTTCGGGCACAACCTCAGCGCCCTGATGAGCTTCATGAGCCTCTTTTCGGCCGTACCCGCCCTATTGATTCTCCGCGTGATGAACCGCTGGGTGCGCCCCTTCGTCATCGATCCCCGGGCCCGGCTCGCCGGACAACTGATGCTCTTCACCAGCGTCTACTTCCTCGGCGCCGCCGTCATTCTGCGGATGGACATGCTCATGTGCCTCTTCATCGTCCTCGCCCTGCACACCTTCTGGCGGCTGTACAGCGGCGCCTCGGACAGCGAAGGCCACCTGCGCCGCGACCGATGGCTGTTTCCGGTCTGGGTATTCCTCGCCATCTTCTCCAAAGGACCCGTCGGGATACTCGTCCCCTTGGTGAGCGTCATCCTCTTTCTGGCGATTCGCCGCGACTGGCGAACCATCGGACGCTACTGGGGCTGGCAGACCTGGGGCATTCTGCTCGGCCTCTGCCTGCTTTGGTTCGGCGCCGTGTACCTCGAAGGCGGCACCGCCTATTTGGACAACCTGCTGGTGAAACAGACCGCCGGCCGCGCCGTCGACGCCTTCCACCACAAAGCGCCCGTATGGTACTACGCCGTTTCGATCTGGTACTCCCTCGCCCCGTGGTCGCTCTTCGCCATCGGCGTTCTCGCGTGGGGCCTTTGCCGTTGGCGGCAGACCGCCGCGACCGACCTGGAACGCTTCTTCCTCGTCGTCGCCCTCTCCACCTTCGGCGTCCTCTCTCTCGTCAGCTCCAAAATCCAGATCTACCTGCTGCCCGCCTTTCCCTTCTTTATCTACCTCGCCCTCCTGTGGAGCGCCCGCGAAGGTACCCGCGGCTGGATGCGCTGGCTCATCGGGATTCCAGCAGCCGTACTCGCCCTCGCTTTTCCCGCCTGGCTCATCGTCGGCTACCTCGCCCCGGAGCTGCCTGTTCGTGAATCCCTCTTCGTACCCATCGGCACCGCCGTTTTGTCCGTCGCCGCCGTGTGGAGCCTCGTCCGGCTGTGGCGCGGACGACTCTACCCCGCCATCACCCTGCTCGGCAGCGGCATCCTCGCCACCCTTTTCGTCCTCTCGTTCGCCCTGCCCCGGTTCAACAGCTACATCGGGATGGGCGACGTCTGCGGCGCCGCCAAAACCGTCGGTGACGCCGCCGGGATCGACCGCTACTACACCTACGGCATCAGCCGCGCCGAAAACATCGACGCCTACTTAGGCCTTCCCGCCGAAAGTCTTTCCGCCGAAACACTCGACACCTTGCAACACGGCATCGTCATCACCTACCGCTCCCGGATCGGCTACGACGAAGCCCTGACCCGCGCATTTTCGGGCCGGGAAGTCCACCGCGTGGGCAACTACGCATTCGGCGTGTTCGACCGGGCCGAGACAACGGATCAACCATGAAGATATTAGTAACCGGTGCCGCCGGCTTCATCGGCTTCCACACCATCCACCGCCTCTGCGAGCGAGGCGACCAGGTCGTCGGACTCGACAACCTGAACGACTACTACGCCGTCGAGCTAAAACACGCCCGTCTGGCCGCCTCGGGTATCGCCTCCGCACCCGCCGACCGCCACTTCGCCACCAGCCACACCCTGAACAGCTACCGTTTCGTCCGGGCCGATCTGACCGACAAAGCCTTTATCGACCGCCTCTTCGAGACCGAGCATTTCGACGCCGTGATCCACCTCGCCGCACAAGCCGGCGTGCGGTACTCGATCGAGAATCCGTACGCCTACATTCAGAGCAACGTCGTCGGTTTTCTGAATATCCTCGAAGCCTGCCGCCACTTTCCGGTAGCCCATCTGGTCTACGCCAGCTCCAGCAGCATCTACGGGCTGAACGAGCAAGTTCCCTACGCCGAGAGCGACATGACCGACCGTCCCGTGAGCCTCTACGCCGCGACCAAGAAGTCCGACGAACTGATGGCCCACGCCTACTCGAAACTTTATGGGATTCCCGCCACCGGCCTCCGTTTTTTCACCGTCTACGGCCCTTGGGGACGCCCCGACATGTCCCCGTGGCTCTTTCTGAGCGCCATCACCGAAGGCCGTCCGATCCGCGTCTTCAACCACGGCCGGATGGAACGCGACTTCACCTACATCGACGACATCGTGACCGGCGTCTGCGCCGTCGTCTCGCAGCCGCCCGCAGCGAACCGCCACGGCGTGCGGACAGCCGTCTACAACATCGGCAACAGCGCACCGGTTCCCTTGATGGATTTTATCGGCGCGATCGAGCGGTCGGCAGGGCGCGAAGCCGTGAAAGAGTTCACCGAGATGCAGCCGGGCGACGTCGTGCGCACCTATGCCGACACGACCGCCCTGGAGCGGGATTTCGGCTATCGTCCCTCGACCCCGTTGCAGGAAGGCATCGACCGATTTTGTGCCTGGTACCGGCAATATCACGGCCTGTAACGATAAGATTCTACAAAGATTTCACCCTCGTGTCTGGACTTGGTCTGACTTTACGCGAGCGACCGACGTGGATCAGCCTTTGACCGGTACCTTCCCTTATTATTCGGACGGGAAAGCCGGTGAAAAGTACAGTACAGGGGATTACAAAGCCACCAACGGTCGTCTCTACAAGGTAAGCACCTCGGGCGCGGGAACCCCGCTCGCCTGGTACCCCGCCCCGGGCTTCCGCGACGGAGGAAACAACAACCGATTCGGAAATCTGACGGGTGTCGGGTACGACGGATTCAGTAGCTCGTCCACAGCCAGCAATACCGGTCATGGCAGTTTGTACTTCAACATGCAATACTTCAACTCCGGTAGTACAACTATCCGCGGCCACAGTCTTCAGTTGCGCTGCCTCTCGGAATAAACGAGGGTCGAGGCATTTGGGGTCGAGGCGACCAGTAAAACGCCCTGTCGGCGGCCCGCCCCGGGCTACCGCCACTACTCTTCGGGCAAGCCGGGTGGCCTCGGCAACTACGGATACAGTTGGTCTTCCTCCTTTGGCGGAACTGGCGGCATGTACTTGAGCTTCGCCGCGACAGAGCTCACCCTCAACTACTCGGGCAACCGTGCCGGCGGTCGTCAGTTGCGTTGCCTCTCGGAATAAACGGGACAAGAGCTTTCGCCGGAACCGATTGAGGGCTTAAAACCCAAACTTCTACCGATTTTTTCCATTCGGATTTTGCGGATCATGCGGCACCGCCCCGGGCTGCCGCCACAACGCCTCGGGCAGTCTGACGTACGTCGACAACTACGGTTTCAGCTGGGCTTCAACGGTCAGCGGCACCAATGGCATGAGCTTGAATTTCAGCGTAACGTGGCTCAATCCCAGCAACGCGAACGGTCGCGCCTCCGGTTATCAGTTGCGTTGCCTCTCGGAATAAACGGGACAAGAGCTTTCGCCGGAACCGATTGGGGGCTTAAAACCCAAACTTCTACCGATTTTTTCATTCGGATTTTGCGGATCATGCGGCACCGCCCCGGGCTTCCGCCACAACGCCTCGGGCGGTCTGACGTACGTCGGCAACTACGGTTTCAGCTGGGCTTCAACGGTCAGCGGCACCAATGGCATGAACTTGAATTTCAGCGTAACGTGGCTCAATCCCAGCAACGCGAACAACCGCGCCTCCGGTTATCAGTTGCGTTGCCTCTCGGAATAAACGGACGCACAGCGTCTTTTAATGCCAGCCTCTACCCTACTTTTGAGCTGAGTCCTGCGGTTCGAAGAATCGCACGGGCCGAAGCCTCCCCCAGCGGAGGCCCGCAACTGACGTTGCTTTTGGGCCCCGCAGGCTTCGGCCCGAATCACTAGAGCATATTCCTATCTATTAAGCGAAAACGCACTGTAAGCGGATCGGACACCCGGGAGGGACGGCAACTCTCGGCGCGGAACGGCGGGTTGCGAGCCTCACGGGTCGCAAAAGCTCCCCCCCCATCCACTCTCCATTTTATTGGATTCGGGCTGCGCGCTCCGGGGGTGGGCCGAACGGCCCAGCACGCAGGCCCGGCGCTCCTACGGGTCGCAAGAACAACGACCTATTCACCGCCCCCCGTTTTGCGAGGTTCGTCCTCGGGCACACCTTGTTAAAGTTGTTCGCCGCCAGCGGAGGCGCAACGAGCTCCGTCGAGTTGCAGCCCGCCGCGTGGGGTGGCGGCGAACTGCGCGACCCAAAGGGTCGCAAGAGCAATGCCCAAAGCCCGGCCAACAGCTCAGCCCAATCCACTGCCCAAATCTCAGCCCCATACTCGGCCCGGCGCGGCTCGAAAACCGCAACCGGTTTTCGAGCCCGAAGAACAGGCACAGCCCACAGCTCGCCCCAGTTCTCCGCCCCGTGTCAGCCTCACTGCGGCTCCGCTTGCGCTCCGCCACTGCCGTCGCCCGCGGCAATTCTTGCCGGATTGGCCAAGTGCCAACCGGCAGAATATGCCATTTAAGCGGGCGGGCGACGGATTTTTGCGCATAAGGCGAGCTTTGTTCGCGCGCCTGGGGAAATCTTGTCAAAACACGCAAGCGCATTTTGACGATTTCCCTCTTTAGGCGTGGCGCGCGATAGGTTTGAGGATACTGTTCTTTTTGTGAACAAAAAGAACAAAAAAAACTTTAGACGGATGCTGACGCATCCTTAAGCTGCCGGCGGCCTTAACCAATGCGGCAGCCGCGTCCCAAATCACAAAACAGCCTCTACCCCAACAAATCGTGGCAGCCTCTACCCAAATCCCGCAACCCCCTCAAGAATACCCACAACAGTCAGCCCCTTTATCACTACATATAGCGATTGCCCGAAACGAATGTAAACCCTTTCTTTGCGCTTTCAACCACCGGTTCCAACCACAGCCTCTATCGAGAATGAGACGCCTATTCCTTTTGTTGCTGAGCTGCACCCTCCCGCTCCTCGCGGACGCCGAAGACCGCGACACCACCCGCACCGTCGAATCCGAAGAGATCGTCGTCCGCTCCTCCGCCAAAGAGACCAACGCCCTTCAGAGCCTTCCCGAAGCTGTTTCCCTCATCACCCCCACCCGGATCAACAACCGCCAGATCGAATCCGTCAAAGACCTCAGCGCCTTCGTTCCCAACCTCTTCATCCCCGACTACGGTTCCCGGATGACCACCCCCGTCTACCTGCGCGGCGTCGGCGCCCGGAGCAGCGGCCAGAGCGTCGGCCTCTACGTCGACAACATCCCCTACATGGACAAATCCACCTTCGACTTCGACTTCCTCGACATCCAGCGCATCGAAGTCCTCCGCGGCCCCCAGGGTACCCTCTACGGTCGGAACGCCATGGGCGGCATCATCAACGTCTACACCCTTTCCCCCCTCGAATACCAAGGCCACCGCCTCTCCGTCGGCGGCGGCAGCCACGGCAACTGGCAAGCCCGGATATCGAAACTCGCCCGCTTCGGCCACCGAGCCGGCCTGAGCGTCGGCGCCTACTACGACCGCGACGGCGGCTACTTCACCAACCAATTCACCGGTCGAAAAGCCGACCGCGGCCAATCCGCCGGCGGCCGTCTGAAATTCGAATGGCAAATCACCCCCCGCCTGAAAGCCATGCTCGCCGGCGGGTTCGACTTCACCGACCAGGACGCCTTCGCCTACGGCCTCTACGACAAAGAGAGCGGGAAAATCGCCCCCGTAGACTACAACGACCCCGGCCACTATCGCCGCCGGATGAGCAACAACTCCCTGCGGCTCGAATACCTCACCGACCGCCTCCAGCTCACCTCCAACACCGGCTACCAGTGGCTCGACGACGACATGTCCATGGATCAGGACTTCACCCGCCAGAGCATCTTCACCATCGACCAGCGGCAACGCCAGCACTCCGTCAACCAGGAGCTCGTCCTTCGCTCCGTCCGCGAAGACCGCCGCTACAAATGGTCCGTCGGCCTCTTCGGTTTCTACAACGCCCTGACCACCGACGGCGACGTCGTCTTCAAGGAAGACGGCATCCGCGACATCCTCCAGCCCGTTTTCGACGGCATCCCCATGCCCGTCCAGCTGACCATCCTCGACGACCGCATCCCCAACCCCGGCACCTACCGCACCCCCGCCGGCGGCATCGCCCTCTTCCACCAATCCACCATCGACGACCTGCTGACCCCCGGCCTCTCGCTGACCCTCGGCCTTCGGCTCGACTACGAACGCCAGACCCTGAAATACAACACCTCCATGTCGCTCGACCTGCGGGCCGAAAACCGGCCCGGCGGCCCCCAGATGCTCCCCCCCGGCGGCATCCCCATGCCCCTCGCCAAGACCCTGACCGGCACCGACCATCAGGACTTCTGGCAATGCCTGCCCAAAATATCCCTCAAATACGAATGCACCCCCGACATCATGACCTACGCCACCGTGGCGAAAGGCTACAAAGCCGGCGGGTACAACATCCAGATGTTTTCGGAAGTGATGCAAGACAGCCTGCGCTCCGCCCGCCCCGCCATGAGCGGCGGCAGCGGTCGTCCCGGCGCATCGACCGGTACGAAAGCCGACGGCGCGGCCGGAGGAGAGCTCCGGAACGCCCTGGCCTACAAGCCCGAAGAGACCTGGAACTACGAACTCGGCACCCGAGCCCGCCTCCTCGGCGGCCTGCTGGAGACCGAAATCGCCCTCTTCTGGATGGACATCCGCGACGTGCAACTGACCCAATTCGTGAACGGCGGCAGCGGCCGCATCCTGACCAACGCCGGCCGCGGCCGGAGCTACGGCGTGGAACTCTCCGCCTGCGTGCGCCCCGTACAAGGGCTGAGCTTCGACCTGAACTACGGCTACACCCACGCCACCTTCCGCGACTACGACGGCGGGATCGACTCCGACGGCCAACAGATCGACTACCGCGGGAAACGCATCCCCTACGTACCCCAGCACACCTTTTCACTCGGCGGCGCCTACTCCCTCAACCTGCCCGACCGGTGGGTGAACCAGCTGACCTTCGCCGCCCAATACACCGGCGCCGGCCCCATCTATTGGAACGAATCGAACGACGTCCGGCAAGACTTTTACGGCCTTCTGAACGCCAAAGTCACCCTCCGCCACGACTTCGTGCGGCTGGAACTCTGGGGCCGCAACCTGCTGAACACCGACTACGGCGCCTTCTATTTCGAATCCTTCGGCCGGTCGTTCGTCCAGCGCGGCAAACCGCTGACCTACGGCGCCAACCTCGTCTTCGCCTTTTAGAGCAGCCCCCTCTCCGCGAAGCTGAACGACTCGCGATCCGAGACAATCACATGATCCAGCAGCCGGATATCGAAATATCCCGCCGCCCGCTGCAACTTCCGCGTCTGCTCCGCATCCTCCCCGCTCGGCGAAGCATTTCCCGACGGATGGTTGTGCACCAGCACGATTCCCGACGCATTCCGATCCAACGCCCGGCGGATCACCACCCTCGGATCGATCACCGAGCCCTCGATTCCGCCCTGACTCACCCGGAACCGTTCGATGATCCGCTTCGACCTCGAGAGCAGCATCGCCCACACCTCCTCGTGCGGCAGATCCGCCAGCAGCGGCTGGAAAATCGCGACGATATCGCGACTCCCCGCAATATAGTCCTGCGCCGGCCTTTCCGCCGCCCCTCGCCTGCGTCCCAGCTCCAACGCCGCCGCGATGCTCACCCCCCTCGCCAGCCCGATCCCGTTGAACCGCTGCAACTCCGCGAGACTCTTTCGCCCCAGCTCCACCAAATCTCCCCCCACCGCATCCAGCAGCCTGCGTCCGATCTCCACCGCCGAGCACTCCACCGTACCCGACCCGATCAGCACCCCCAGCAGCTCCGCATCCGTCAGCGCCGACGCCCCGCGACTCATCAGTTTTTCGCGCGGCCGATCCTGTTCGTTCCACTCCCTGATCGGCCGTCGCGCCTTATTGGGCCACTCTTCCATAAGCCGTAACGACAAAAAGTTTACAAATCCAGCTCCCGCACATACATCGGCATATCCTTATCCCCCCGTCCCGATACATTCACCACCACCACCTCCTCCGGTCGGAAACTGAGCTGCGGCAACGCCGCCAGCGCATGCGCCGACTCGATCGCCGGAATGATCCCCTCGAGCTGCGCCAGCTCCAGCGCCGCCTCCAGCGCCTGCCTGTCCGTCGCCGTGAGCACCGTCGAACGTCCCGTCTGCGCCAGATAGGCGTGCAGCGGCCCGATCCCCGGATAGTCCAGCCCCGCCGAGATCGAATAGGGCTCCCTCACCTCCCCGTTCTCATCGAAAAGAATCATCGACCGACTCCCGTGCAGCACCCCCAGCGTGCCGCACGTAAGCGACGCCGCATGCTCCGTCCCCTCGGTTCCGCGTCCCGCCGCCTCGACCTGCACAAGCCGCACCGCCTCGTCCTCCAGAAAATGGTAGAACGCCCCCACCGCATTGCTCCCCCCGCCGATGCAGGCGATCACATAGTCCGGCGTCTCGCGTCCCTCCAGTTCCGCCAGCTGCTGCCGGATTTCGGCACTGATCACCGCCTGCAACCGCGCCACGATATCCGGGAACGGGTGCGGCCCGACCGCCGACCCCAACAGGTAGTAGGCCTCGGGATGCGACACCCAGTACGCCAGCGCCTCATCCACCGCATCCTTGAGCGTCGCCCCACCGCTGGTGACCGCTTCGACCGTCGCCCCGAGCATCTTCATCCGCGCGACGTTCAACGCCTGCCGTTCGACATCCACCGCCCCCATATACACCGTACACCGCAACCCGAGCATCGCACAGACCGTCGCCGTGGCCACCCCGTGCTGTCCGGCCCCCGTTTCGGCGATGATGTGGGTGCACCCCATCTCCTTCGCGAGCAGAATCTGCCCGATGGCGTTATTGATTTTGTGCGATCCGGTGTGGTTGAGCTCCTCGCGTTTGAGGTAGATCCTCGCGCCGTACCGGGCGCTGAGCCTCGGCGCGAAATAGAGGGGCGACGGCCGCCCGGCATAGAATCTCAGCAGGTCTGCGAACTCTTTTTTGAACTTGGGGCTTTCGAGAATCCCGACATACCGTTCGGTGAGCTGGTCGATATTCTCGCGGAGTTCATCGGGCACAAAAGCGCCGCCGAATTCGCCGTAGTAACCGTTTTCGTCTACGTGGTAGTTCATGGTATTTGTAATTTTTAGTGTTTTTATTCGGTATGGTGTCGCGAAAAAGAGAAAGGCCGCCGGTGAGTCCGACAGCCTTTTCTGAGTGTTTTTTGCAACTTGGAACAAAGGTGTAAAGCGGTGCCTCACGCGAATCGATTACGAGTCGTGCGCCACCACCATGCTTGTGCCAAAGTCGTTGTTTTCATTCTTCCGATTGTCGTCCGGATGTGCTCCGGACATCACAAATGTACATAAAAAATCGAATTTCCAAACGATTTTCGAACACATTCGATTTTTCTTGCGTCTCCACGATCCGCCACCGCCCGCCGAACAGAAAAAACGGATTCCCGACCTCTGTCCGACAGCTGTCGCCCCGCCCCGGGCAACCTCAGCAGCCATACGAGTTCCCAGGGCGGCGTCGGCTTCAGCGGATACAGCTGGTCTACTCTGGCGACCGGCACTTATAGTGTGGGATTACATTTCGACGTAACGTGGCTTGCTCCCGGGTATATGAACAATCGTGCTATCGGTTTTCAGTTGCGTTGCCTCTCGGAATAAACGGTGCCGCTCGGCACCCGAAAGATGGCTGGAACTACCCTAAGTAATCGACAGCCTCTACCCTACTTTTGAGTGGAATCCTGCGGTTCGAAGAACCGCGCGGGCCGGAGCCACCCCAGGCGTAGGCCTGCAACGTCGCGAAGCTCGTTTCCGGCTACGCTGGCTCCGACCCGAATTACAAGAGCACATTCCTATCGGTTGAATGAAAGCGCGCCACATGGCAGGCCGGACGCCCGGGAGATGCTGTTGTGGGGTAGAGGCGGCCAGTAAAAGACGCTGTGCGTCCCTCCCGTGGGAAGGCGTCCGGCCCGCGCGACCTTTCAGGTCGCAAGCATTCAGCCTAACTCACGGCTCAATCCACAACCTAAATCTGTCGGGTTCGTCCTCGGCGCCCCCCCACGCGCCGCTAAAGCGTCGCTCTCGCCGCGGACGGCGACTTAAAGGTCGCAATAGTTCCGCCGTCAGCACCGCCCCAATTCTTCGGGTTCGGGCCGCGCGCTCCGGGGGTGGGCCGAAGGCCCAGCGCGCAGGCCCGGCGGTTCTTCGAACCGCAAAAGCACGGCCCATTCGTCCGCGACCTGTTTGCAGTCGCCGCCAGCGGAGAGCAGCAACGAGCGCCGGCGAGTTGCAGTCCGCCGCGTGGGGTGGCGGCGAACTGCGCGACTCTGCGAGTCGCAAAAGCTCGGCTCAAAGCACCGCCCCGTGTCGGCCTCACTGCGGCTCCGCTTTCGCTCCGCCGCTTTTTGCCGTCGCCCGCCTAAAGAGGGATTTTTGCGCAGGGACAAGTTTTTCGCGCGCCTGCACGATTCATTCTATTTCGGCTCACCGCCGAAATAGCTGAATCGCTCCTTTAGGCGGGGCGCGCGTCTGTCCTACGGGAGGGTACTGCGCTCAGGCCGCGCGGGCCCCACGCCCCGTGGACGGGCGAAACTGCGTTTCGCTATGGCAGCCTCGGCCCAATTTCCTGTTCCGCGAGCCCACAACAGCCAATCGGCTGTGTCAGCCCAAACAAGCCCCTCACGCCACAGAGTCGCCCTACTTATGCATCCTGATTTTGTAATTCACCCCCAGCGTAATCGCCATTTGATCCGCCGGCGACCGAAACGGATTGCCCTCATACTTCGTCACCCCCTTGTAGACATCCGACAACCCGATGTTATAGCGGAACTCCGCCGAGATCGAAAACCGCCGGATCGCCACCAGAAACCCCGCCCCGAACGTCACCCCGTACTCCCAGCGATTGTCCCTCGTCGGATCATACTCATACTTTCCCTCCTCGATCACCTCCCCCGTCACCTCATTGAACTCCCTGAAGCGCGAATCGAGCGCATAGCTCACATACGGCCCCGCGCTGAGATAGAACCTCGATCCCCCCTTACCCAACGGCAGATACGGCTGCCAGAGAATCGGCACCTCGATCACACTCCAGACCCGTTCCGACACCTCCTCCGAATCGAAATAGCGATGCACCCTGTACCCCTTCTGCGACCAGTTGATATCCGCCTCGATACACCCCACATACTTCTGCGCCGGGACATCGAACTTATAGGAAATCCCCCCCACCATCAGCCCCATCTTCATTTTCGTCTGCCTCGTCGGTTCGAACCGGATCGACCCCATCGCATACCCCCCCCTCACACCGATATAGTGATCCACCTTGACCGGCGCCCAGGCCGCGCTGAGCGTCTCCGACGGCACCCCCCGCTCCTGCCCCCTCACCGTCCCGCAGCCCGCCCCCAGAGCGACGGCCACAGACCAGACCAGATATTTCAACCTATTGATTTTCATTCCCATGTATCATCAAAACCGCCCGAACAATTCATCCACATCCACCTCCACCCCTACATCCCAATTCTCCTTCGCCAGAATATCTCGCCCCGAGACCGGATGCTCCCAGAAACGGATCCTCTCCGGCTGCCTCCGATCGACCAGACTGCCCGTATCCCACTCCCCGTTTCCGTTGCGATCCTCCGTCACCCGGAGCCGATAGCGATTCGGCGGCAGATACTGCAACTTATAGACCCCTCCCCTCACCGCATGCGTCACCCTCCTCACCGTCTTACCGTCCCTCGTCTGCCACTCCAGAATATACTCCGTTCCCGGCACGCTATCCCCCTCCGCAAGGCCCGACAGACGGATGATCGCCGTTCCGAAGCGGCTCGTATCCGCCACCCGGAACGTCGATTTCAGCGTATCGTTCGCCTGGAACGCCACATCGAGGAAGACACTGTCCGGAATCAGGAGCGCATACTCCTCGTCCGGTCTCCAGTCCGCCCGAATCGTCAGCATGCGTCGCGAAACCGTATCGAAATCGACCGTGAAAGCCTCCGGCTGTTCGACCTTCTGCACCGTCGCCTCCGTGGCCACCGTCTGCCGGTCTCGGCTCGGCAGCGCCGCCGCCCCCGCCGTGAGCCTCGTGAGCCGAATCCGGCTACTGTCCACCCTCCGCAACGGATAGTCGAACACCATCCGGATATGGTTGTCCGGAATCAACGGATTATCCGCCAGGACATTGAACCCGAACAGATTCGGCGCCCCCGCCTCCTCTTCCCCCCGTTTCGGTTTTTCGACCTGCGTCGTATCGACATCCACCTGTTTGAAGAGCGTACTGTCCGCCAGCAGCTCCGCATCCGTCCGTTTCGGATCGCCCCTCCGCCGGCTGATCACCCTCGCCACCCTGATCCATTTTTTCTGCAACCGCTCAGCCCGTTTCGCCCGTCGCCGCTCCTCGCGCACCTTCCGGACACTATCCGCATACGCCGTATTCGATCGCTGCACCCTTCGCGGCGCATTCCGGTCGAAGACCCGATGCACGAACGAGAGCGTCTCGCTCCGCACCTGCGGCTGCCAGACACTGTCCTGCGTCATATACTCGATCCTGACCCTCACCGTATCCGGCAACAGCTCCGCCTCCTGTTTCGTCGGCGGTTCTATCCAGTACCAGACCGTATCGCCCTTGATCCCGTCCTCCCTCTTCAGCCACGTCGAATCGATCCCCTCCGGCACGAACGAGACGATCCGCTGCCGTTCCCTATTATTGAAGACGATCTGCAACTGCTGCCTGATCGGCCGTTTCTGCTCCAGAATCATCGTCCTCTGCTTCGGCTCCTCCAGGAAGAGTTCGAACACCAGCTGCGGCGGTTCGATCCGTCTCCTCGGGCCGCGCCGTCCCTCCGCCGGGTCGATCCACATGTCGAAATCCGGCATGCGCGTCGGGTTGTAGACCGAATCGAGCATCGCGATATAGTCCTTTCCCGGTTCATAGCGTTGATTTCCGTTCTTGTCCAGCATCGCATAGATCCGGTAGTCCCGATCCCGCAGAATATCGGCCAGAAACAGCCCCGAACTGTCCGTCCGGAAGATCGCCCTCGCCCGCGCGTTGAACATCACCGAATCGTACGCCGCCGCCGAGTCCGCCTCCGCATCGAAGAAGAAGACCATCGCCCCGACCACCGAGTCCCTCGTCTGCGCATCGACCACCAAACCGCTCATGATGAGCGTATCCAGCTCCGCCCCCGTCGAGAAGATAAAGGCGTAGTTTCCCAGCCGATTCCCCTCGTTATTGTCGGCGATCGAGTTTCCGAAATCGATCCGATAAGTCGTCCCGCTGTCCGGTTTCTCCTCGAAATCGACCACGATCGACCTCCCCTTTACCGTCAGCTGCGGTTGCTTTCCCGTCGGCGACGGCGGCGAAACGAGCATCTCCTTCTGCTGGTCTCGCAGAGCGACATATTCGTTGAAATTCAGCACGATGCGTTTCCCGTCGAAATTCACCGTCCGCTGCATCGGCACCGTCCCGACCACCAACGGCGGCAGCGAGTCGCGCGGCCCCCCCTGCGGCTGCGCAATCGAAGCGCACCGCACGAAGATCGTGCAACCGAGCAGCACGAACAACAGATCGCGTATCCGAAACTCTCTCATCCGCGTATAATCCTCTTTGTTTCCGTAAAATTTTCGTCCCCCACACCGACCAACGCCGCAACGGCCAGCGCGTCCCCCGCCACACCGGCCCCCACCGCAACGGCATTCCGTTCCTCCGCCGCAACAGCCTCCCTGCCGCCCGTTCCCGTCTCACCGAATCCCGCCCCCGTCCGAACAACAAATATAGGTATATTTTCCCGCCCGGCCGCTGTCCCCCGAAAACCGCCTCTCTTAACCTGAAAACCGTCTCTCCTAAGGAGCCGGAGACGACCGTTCTGAAAACGGAACGGCGACCGCCCTGAAAGCCATGCTCTCAAGCCGGTCGCCGTCCCGGCGCAGGAAGCAGAAAGCTTCCCCGCCGCATAAATCCGACGCCTACATCCGTCCCCCGCCGAGCGCCCGGTAGAGGGTAATCATGCTCTGAATCTCCGAGAAACGGTTGGCCACCCGGCTGAGCTGCGCCGTGAGCAGCGTCTGCTGCGCCGTCAGCACCTCCAGATAGGTCGTATTGCCGTGCTTCATCAGCAACTGCGTACTCTTCGTCGCCGTTTCCAGCGACGCCACCTGTTTTTCGTAGTAGTCCGCCTTCTCCTTCGCCGTCTGATACAGTTCCACCGCCTCGTTCACCTCTACCCCCGCCTGCAGGAGCGTCTGTTCGAACGTCAGCTGCGCCACCTCCTGTTCCGCCTTGGCGATCTTGAGGTTGGCCCGATTGGCTCCCCGTGCGAAGATCGGCTGCATCAGCTGCGCCACCGCCGACGCGACGAACTTGGCCGGATTGACGATCATGCTTCCCGCACTATTCGTCCACCCCGCGCTCCCGCTGAGCGTGATGCTCGGATAGAAAGCCGCCCTCGCCGCGTTGGTCGTATAGAAAGCCTGCGCCAGCGACAGTTCCGCCGCCCGCACGTCCGGCCGGTTGGCCAGCATCTGGATCGGCACCCCTACCGAGAAGGTCTCCGGCATCCGCTGTTCCGCGAGCCGTCCCCGCGCAATCCCCTGCGGCGTGCGCGCCAGCAGGAGATTGATCGAATTCTCCGCCCGGTTGATCTGTTCCGCCAGGTCGAGCACCTGCGTGCAAATCCCGTAATAGGTCGCCTCCGTCTGCGCCAGCGCCGCCTCGGTCACCATCCCCGCCTTTTTCATCGCGCGGGTCGTTTCGACGCTCTGTTTCCAGATCGCCTCCGTTTCGACCGCAATCCGGTGCTGCGCATCCAGCATCAAAAGCGTGTAGTACGCATTGGCCATCCCCGCCACCAGTCCCGTCTTCACCGCCTGCTCGTACTCCTGACTCTGTTCGAAGCCGGCCTTCGCCTTGCGTTTGGCATTGGTCAGTTTGCCGAAGATGTCGATCTCCCAGCTCGCCGCCACCGGAATGTTGTACGTCTGCACCGCCCGTTTGGTATCGACGCTGCTGACCGCCGCCTCCGGCGTGAAGGCGATCGAGGGCAGGTACGACAACCTCGCCGCCCTGAGCCCCGCCTCGGCCTGCTCCACCCTCAGCGTCGCCGTCCGCATATCCGTATTCCTCACCAGCGCCGAGTCGATCAAGTCCCGCAGATACGGATCCGTAAAGACCTCCCTCCACGACAAGTTCCCGAAATTGGTCGTATCCTTCCCCTCCGACAGCCCTGCCCCGTACAAACCCTCCGGCACCTCCTCCGTCGGCTGATATTTTTTATAGATGCCGCAGCCGCTCAGGATCAGAGCAGCCGCCGACATCGCGATGATTCTCTTCATACGTTGGAATTTACTTGGTTTTGAACGCACTCCGTCGCGTCACTACTTTTTCGACGTATCGATTCCGGCCTCCTTCAACTCTTTTTCGGTCTCCTCCATCTCTTCCTGGATCTGCCAGTCCTCGGTCGGTTCCGTCTGCAACGGTTTGATCTTCTCCTGCAACCACTGGAAGGCGATGAAGAGCGACGGCACCACGAAGAGCATCGCGAGCGTCCCGATCACCATCCCGCCGACGACCCCGCTCCCCAACGACCGGTTCCCGTTGGCCCCCACCCCGGTAGCCGCCATCAGCGGCAACATACCGAAGATCATGGTCAATGCCGTCATCAGAATCGGCCGCAGGCGCGCCTTCGCCGCACTGACCGCCGAAGCGATCAGGCTCATCCCCGCGTGCCTGCGTTCCGTGGCATACTCCGTGAGGAGGATCGCCGTTTTGGCGATCAGCCCGATCAGCATGATCAGCCCCGTCTGCAAGTAGATGTTGTTCTCCAGGCCCATGATTTTGGCGAAGAGGAACGTCCCCATCAGCCCGCACGGCACCGAGAGCAACACCGCGAACGGCACGACGAAACTTTCGTACAACGCGCAGAGGATCAGGTAGACCATCAGGAAACAGATCGCGAAGATAATCCCCGTCTGTCCGCTCTGCTGGCTCTCCTCGCGCGTAATCCCGCCGAAGTCGTACCCATATCCGATCGGCAGTGCCGCCGCAGCCGTCTCCTCGACCGCCCGAATGGCGTCCCCCGTACTATATCCCTCCGCCGGCATCGCACTCACCGCAATCGAGTTGTACATATTGAACCGGCTCAAGGTTTCCGCCCCGTACACGCGCGTCAGCGTCACAAACTGAGACAGCGGCGCCATTTCGCCATTAGCCAGCCGCACGAAAGTATTGTCGAGCGACTTCTCATCCATCCGGTGCTTCGGATCGGCCTGCATCATCACCCTGTACACCCGCGAGAAACGGTTGAAGTTCGAGACATACTGTCCCCCGTAGTATCCCGCCAGCGTGCTCAGCACCGCATTCGGCGTCGTCCCCGCCCGCTTGCACTTGGCCGCGTCCACATCCACCATCCACTGCGGATAGCGCACGTCGAACGTCGAGTAAGCCATCGCGATCTCCGGCCGCTGGTTGAGCGCCCCGAGGAACTGCTGCACCGTTCCGTAGAACGTATTGATATCTCCGCCCGCCTTGTCCTGCATCTGGATATCGAGCGAGTTCCCCATCCCGTAGCCCGGGATCATCCCCGGCGACATGGCGAAGACCTGCGCATCCTTGATATCCGCCGTCCGGGCATAGATCTGTCCGATCACCGCATCGACCGCATCCTCCTTCTTTTCCCGTTCGTCCCACGGTTTGAGCTTGACGATCGCCATCCCGAACGAGCTCCCCTGTCCCGAGATCAGCCCGTACCCGGACACCACCTGCAAATTCTGCACCTGCGGAATCGTCAGCAGCCGCTGTTCGATTTGGCCCATGATTTCATTGGTCGTCTGGAGCGAGTTCCCCGGCGCCGTGCTGACATTGACCATAATCGTCCCCTGATCCTCCTGAGGCACGAGACTCGTTTTGGTCGTCTCCATCAGGTAGACCAGCGCCGCCACCGAGCAGATCAGCAGCCCCCACGTCAGCCAGCGATGTTTCACGAAGACCAGCACGATTTTCTTATACTTTTCGCTGATCGTCCCGAACGCCGCATTGAACGCCTTCCGGAACTTCGCCGCAAAGTTGTTTTTCGAACTTCCGTCCTCATTGGTGTACGGTTTGAGCAGGAGCGCGCACAGCGCCGGACTGAGCGTCAACGCATTGACCGCCGATATCCCGACCGCCACCGCCATCGTCAACCCGAACTGCGTGTAGAACGTCCCCGACGTCCCCCCCATGAACGAGACCGGGATAAAGACCGCCATAAAGACCAGCGACGAAGTGATCACCGCCCCGCTAATCCCCTTCATGGCATCGATACTTGCCATATACGACGACCGGTACCCCACATCGAACCTCGCCTGCACCGCCTCGACGACGATAATGGCGTCGTCCACCACCGTCCCGATCACCAGCACCAGCGCGAAGAGCGTAATCAGGTTGATCGAGAACCCCGCCAGCGCCATGAATGCGAACGTCCCGATCAGCGAGACGATAATCCCGATGAGCGGGATAAACGTCGACCTCAAATCCTGCAAGAAGACATAGACCACCAGCGTGACGAGGATAATCGCCTCGATCAGCGTCTTGATCACCTCGTGAATCGAAGCGAAGAGGAAGTCGTTCGAACTCATGAGCTGCGTCATCGCCACCCCCTTCGGGAAACTCTTGGCCGCCTCCTTCAGGAAAGCATCGATCTTCTGATTGACCTCCGTAGCATTCGACCCCGCCGTCTGGAAGACCATACAAGCGATCCCCGGATGTCCGTTCAGCTTCCCGTGGAACGCATAACTCTCCTGTCCCAGCTCGATATCCGCGATATCCTTGAGTTTGAGCACCTCTCCGTCCTCCGTCGACCGGACGACGATTTCGCCGAACTCTTCCGGCGTCACCAGGCGCCCGCGGTACTTCATCGTATACTGGTACGTTTCGTCCGAATTTTCGCCGAACGACCCCGTCGCCGCCTCGATATTCTGTTCCGCCAGCACCTGCGCCACATCCGACGGAATGAGCTTATATTGCGCCATCACGTCCGGCTTCATCCATATCCGCATGCTGTAATCCGCCCCGAGCACCATCAGGTCCCCCACCCCCGTGATCCGGAGGATTTCCGGTTTGAGGTTGATCGTCAGGTAGTTTGCCAGGAACGTTTCGTCATACGTATCGTCCGGGCTATAGAGCGCGAACATCTGCAAGATACTCGTCTGTCGCTTCGAAGTGGTCACCCCCACCTGCGTCACCTCCGCCGGGAGCTGCCCCGTCGCCCGTGCCACCCGGTTCTGGACATTGACCGCCGCCATGTCCGGATCGACCCCCTGTTTGAAGTAGACCGTAATGGAGACCGTCCCCGCATTGGAAGCCGTCGACGTCATGTAGGTCATATCCTCCACCCCGTTGATCGCCTCCTCCAGCGGCGCCACGACACTCTTCTGCAACGTTTCGGCACTCGCCCCGAAATAAGTGGCGCTCACCTGAATCGTCGGCGGCGCGATATCCGGATACTGTTCGACCGGCAGCGTGAAGAGCCCGATGATCCCCACCACGACGATCGTAATCGAGATCACGGCCGACAAGACCGGTCGTTCGATAAATTTTCTAAGATTCATGCAATTATTCCTCCCCGTTGATATTTGAGACTCCTCTCCTCCGAATGATTATTCCTTGTCCGTATGCCGCCGAATGGCCTCCGCCTTGGCCGCATCCTCGTCCGCCTGGCGAGTCTGCGCATCCTGAGCTTTCGACTCCTGCGCCTGCGGTTCCTGCTGCGCCTCCGGTTGTTGCGCCTGAGGCTCCTGCTGTTGCTGTTGCTGCGGTTGAGCCGCCTGCTGTCCCTTCGGCACGATCGGCGTCCCCTCACGCAACAAGCCGACCCCTTCCGCCACAATCACATCGCCCGGCACCAGCCCCTCGTTCACGATAAACTCCCGTCCGCCGTCGACCCTCGTCACCTGCACCGGCGTCGCCTGCGCTTTTCCGTCCACCACCTTGTAGACGAACCGTCTGTCCTGAATTTCGAACGTCGCCGACTGCGGAATCACCACGACCCCCGTCCGCGTGACCGGCACCACCACATTCCCCGTCCCTCCGGAGTGCAGCAGCCCCTCCTTGTTCGGGAAGACCGCCCTGAGGCTCACCGCCCCCGTCGCGCGGTCGATCACCCCGCTGATCGTTTCGATCTTCCCGCCCTGCGCGTAAGTCGACTTGTCGCTCAACGTCAGCGTAATTTCCGGCATCTGCTTCAGCGCCGCATCCTTCGACCCGTACTCCCGGATCAGATCGAGCAGCTGATTTTCCGTCATCGAGAAGTAGACGTACATGTCCGAATTATCCGACACCGTCGTCAGCGGCTGCGGCATATTGGCACTCACCAGCGTCCCCACCCGATAAGGCAGCGTTCCGACCACCCCGTCCGACGGACTCTTCACCACCGTGTACGACAGACTGTTCCGTGCATTGACCTCCTGCGCCTTGGCCTGCGCCAGCTGCGCCTTGGCCGCCAGCAGCGTATTCTTGGCCGTATTCATATCGAACTCCGACACGACATTCTCCTTGAACAGCTCCTGCCGGCTGTCGTAATTCAACTGCGCCGTGGCCAGCTGCGCCTCCGCCGCCGCCACATTCGCCGTCGCCGTCTGCAACGCCGCGCGGTACGGCACCTGGTCGATCACGAAGAGCGTCTGTCCCTTTTTGACCCGCTGCCCTTCCTTCACCGCCACCTGCGTGAGCGTTCCCCCCACCTGCGGATAGATATCGATATCCTGTCTCCCCCGAATCGACGCCGAATAGACGCTCGACAGCGTCCGGTCGGTCGGTTCTACCGTCAACACCTCATATTGCGCCACCATTTGCGCCGGCGGAGCCTGCTGACACCCGACGGCCGCCGCACAACAGAGAGCCATCAGACCCATCCGTTTCATCATCATGCTAAACTTTTCGTTCATAGCTGCGTTCCTGTTTGGATTTGTATATAGAGTGCAAAGATACATTTTTCGTCCGAAGAAAAACCGGTTAAACGTCTTTAGTTTTGGTCTTTTTCGGAACACCCCCGTCCGGCCATTTTCCGGAAAACGCTATTTTTGTTGCCGATCAGCCCAATCGAACGCTTATGAAATGGCCAAATTCGGAAATGCTTCTGGTTCAAAACACCTTTTTTGCCGGCTCCAGCCCGCTGAAACCGACCGCCTCGCGCCTTCGGAAATTAGAAGGCGGCCTTTTTCTAATCGGCCTGAGCGGTCGCGCCACCATCCGGATCGACCTGAAGTCCTATGAGATCCGGCCCGACACCTACCTCGTCCTGCTTCCCGGCTCGATCGTCCGGCTGGAAGAGGCGAGCTCCGACTGCACCGTCTCGCTCTTCAGCTTTACCCGCGAGATGTTCGGCCAGGCCTCCATGCGGCTGGAGCTCGGCTTCTTCACCTTCCTGAAAGAGCACCCCTGCTACACCGACCTGAACATCTACACCTCGACCATCCACGCCCTGATGCAGAGCGCCTCCTCCGTCTACGCCGACAGCGAGAACCGTTTTCAGACCGCGATCGCCCAGCAGCTGTTGCGTTGCCTGCTGCTGGAGATCTACGACAAATCGTACCGCGTCTTCGGCGGTCGCGAGATCGTGGGCGGCAACCGCCAGGAGGAGCTCTTCAAGAAATTCATCGCCCAGGTACACGAGTACGCCGGCGTCGAACGCGAAGTTTCGTTCTACTCCGACAAGCTCTGCATATCGGCGAAATACCTGACCGGTATCTGCCGTCAGGTCGTCGGGACGACCGCCAAGACGATCATCGACGAGTTCGCGATCCTGGAGATCAAGGCCCTGCTCCAGTCCACCGAGTTGACCATCCAGGAGATATCGGATCGCCTCCGTTTCACCGACCAGTCCTATCTGGGGCGTTACTTCAAGCGCCACGAAGGCATCTCTCCCAAAGAGTACCGCAACAACCACCTTTAAGCCCCCTGTCCGTTACGGTTTTGCGCCGGTTCGCTTGAGAGCTTTCGATCCGTTAGACAGAGAACCGGCATTCAAGTTTAAAGAGAGCCCATCATTTTGGGCATTTTGGGGGAGCGTAGAGACTTGATCGGTTTTTGAAGTAGAGATATCCTTTGCGGGTATAGGCACCGTTATCTAATGCGGCATTGGGGTAGAGGCGGGCCGGTTCGAGTGCCGAGCGTCCCCGCCCCGGGCTACCGCGAAAGAGAAACGGGTAACCCCATGAGCATCGGCAATCGGGGATATAGCTGGTCTGCCACCATAACGACACATTACAGCCATCTTTTGTACTTTTACATGAGCCTGGCCAGTCCCAGCAATTCGCACAGCCGTGCCTACGGTCTTCAGTTGCGGTGCCTCTCGGAATAAACGGGGGTAGAGGCGACCAGTAAAACACCCTGTGGGTGCGCCCCGGGCTACCGCGATGCGGGAGACTTCGGTGAATCGGGTGATTTGATGGCTATCGGGTGTAACGGATACTGCTATTCATCGTCCGTAACTGACACAAATTGTCTGTATTTAGGATTCTATATAACGCGTCTCCCTATAAATGATGCAGGCAGTCGTGCTCACGGTCTCCAGTTGCGGTGCCTCTCGGAATAAACGGGCAGGAGAGCTTTCGACGGAACCGATTGGGAACTTAGAACCCGGACTTCTACTCATTTTTTTCATTCGAATTTTGCGAATCACGCGGCCCGCCCCGGGCTGTCGTGATGCGGGTAACGAAGGGCGATTAGGCGATCTGATGTACGTCAGCAGCTACGGATACAGCTGGTCATCGACGGCTAGCGGCACAAATGGCATATACTTGTATTTCTGCGCGGCGTGGATCGATTCCAGCTTCGCGTACCCTCGTGCCTACGGTTTTCAGCTGCGTTGCCTCTCGGAATAAACGGGGGAAGTGCCGTGTCTTTTTAATGGCAACTTCGTTTGGGAACTGCCTCCTGCGGTTCGCAGAACCGCGCGGGCCGGACGCCTCCCCCTCGGGAGGCCCGCAAACTCACGATGTTCGTTGCGTTCCGCCCGGGCGTCCGACCCAAATCAATTCCAGCCTAATGCACCACCCCCCATCCTTTCATGTTCGGCCTGTCGCCCGGCCCCCCACGCGCCGCTAAAGCGTCGCCCCCGCCGAGGACGGCGATTCCAGAGGAATCGCGCTATTCGCTCTCGGACTAAAGC
>NZ_JBQIQO010000028.1:0-32011 GCF_056799795.1 Rikenella sp. | reverse complement strand
CTGCCGGATTGGCCAAGTGCCAATCCGGCAGAATTGCCGCGGGCGACGGGAATGTGGCGGAGCGGTAGCGGAGCCGCAGTGAGGCGGACACGGGTCGGAGAACTGGGTCGTGCTTTTGGGCGTGCTGTTCTTCAAGCGGGAAAACCGTAGCCGGTTTTCCCGCCGCGCTGGGCCGAGCATGTGACTGTGGATTGGGCGGTGCTTTTTGTCGAGCTTTGGGCCGAGAGCGAGTAGCTAAGTCCTCGTGTTAACGGTCGGCCCGCAGCCCCCGGATGCGGAGGGCCGAAATACTCCGCTGTCGCTCCGTCTTCGCTCTCCGCTGGCTGCGGCCGAAAAAATGGCTGTGTTCTCGCGACCCTTTGGGTTGGGCGGGCCGAAGCCTCCCGCAGCGGAGGCCCGCAACTGACGTTGCTTTTGGGCCCCGCAGTCTTCGGCCCGCCCAAGAGGGTAAGATAGTCTCAGCCCCTTACCCACACCGCCCATGCCTTTCCCGTTTATTCCGAGAGGCAACGCAACTGAAAACCATAGCCGCGACCGTCCGAACCGCTGGTGTACTGGGACTGCGAATGAAAATTCAAGTCCTGTCCGTAGATGCCGCTCGTGACGGAAGACCAGCTGGAACCGTAGTTGCCGACAGTCACCGGCTCGCCGTTCGCCAGATTGCGATAGCCCGGGGCGGGGATTCACAAGAGGATTCACTTCAAAAATAAAAAAAGACGGTTCGCATCTTACGATGCAAACCGTCTGAGTAGCGGGGGGAGGACTCGAACCTCCGACCTTTGGGTTATGAGCCCAACGAGCTGCCAACTGCTCCACCCCGCGATCATAATTCGAGTACAAAGGTAAGACATTTTTCGGAAACTGCAAACCTGGGAAGAAAAAATATCCCATTTTCCGACCAAGACGACTTCCCTCGGTCGGAAAACAGGACAATTTTCGATACGCGCGACCCGGCGCACAAAACAACTATTTCCGTCCGCCCGCCATCCGATCCAGCGCATGCAGCGCAAAAGCATACGCCCCGATGCTGATCGCCTTGCTCGTTCCGATCCGCGAGAAACCGATCCCCACCCGCGGCATCGAATCGTACGTCACCCGCTCGTTGGTGTGCGGCACCTGAATCTGTTTCACCTCGCCCTGTAGGAAATCGGCCATCTGCGCCTCGTCCTCCAGATAGAACGCCTTCTGCGCCAACCGCGGGAACTGCACCCCCGTAGCCCCCACAAACTGCCCGTGCACCTCCTCCATCATCGCCGGCACGAACAGCGACTTCGCCCCCGCCACACCGCCGCCGATCACCGCAATCCCATCCACCACCGTCAGCACATTGCACAACGCATCCCCCAAAGCCTGCCCCATCCGCCGGAACGCCTCCAACGCCGCCGCCTGATCCCCCTCTTTCTCTCCGATCCCGATCTCGTAGATGTCCTTCGGATGCGGCAACTTGTCCGCCGGCGTCCCCGTGAGTTCGCCGTACACCCGGCGCACCGCCCGGATACTGATCGACTCCTCGATATTCCGCTCCTGGTGGTACCGCTGACTCAGCAGCCACACCTCCGCCGCCGCCGAGTTATCGCCCAGGAACAGTTCGCCGTTCCGGACGATCCCGCCGCCAAAGCCCGTCCCGAGCGTCAGCCCCACCAGATTGCGATACCGTTTCGGGCTGCCCGCCTTTTCGAGCTGGGCATTGACCCACGGCAGATACCCCTCGATCGCCTCGCCGTAGGCATACAGGTCGCCGTCGTTGTTGATGAAGACCGGAATGCCGAATTCCGCCTCCAGCATCGGCCCGACAGCCACCCCACCCTTATAGGCCGGCAGGTTGCCGATGTTCCAGATAATGCCGTTCGGATAGTCCGCCGGCCCGGGAAAGGCGAAGCTGATGGCCACCGGCGCCTCCTTGAGCCTCGACCGCACGGCATGGAAACCGTTGATCAGGTTGGCCAGGCTCAGCTCCAGGTTATGGGCCGCCGAGGGCAGGTGAATCGGTTCGACGATCTCTTCGCAGCCTCGGATCGCGCCGAATACGAAATTGGTTCCCCCCGCGTCCAGCGTCATCACGGTGCGGGAATCTTTGGTGAAGTTCATATAGCTCTCGTTTTGGTTCGGGTTATTTTTAGCAAATATAAGGAAAAAGGAAGATATAGCGGTCTGCGAACCGAGCGATTGCGAAAAACGCTATATTTGTCCATACGATGATACGATGCAGAGAGATACGAAAACGATTCGGCACGGTCGAAGTGCTTCGGGGGATCGACCTCGACATCGCCCGGGGCGAGGTGGTGACCGTCGTCGGGCCCAGCGGGGCGGGCAAGACCACCTTGTTGCAAATCATAGGCACCCTCGCGCAGCCCGATAGCGGAACGGTCGAGATTGCGGGACGCGACACGGGGAGTTTGCGGCCGGCCGAGCTGGTGCGGCTGCGGAACGAACAGATCGGCTTCGTTTTCCAGTTCCACCACCTTTTACCCGAGTTTACCGCCACCGAGAATGTGATGATTCCGGCCCTGATTCGGCGCACCTCGCGCGCTGCGGCGCAACGGCGGGCAGTCGAGCTGCTGGAGCTACTGGGGGTGGGACACCGCGCCGGGCATAAACCGGCCGAGCTTTCGGGGGGCGAGCAACAGCGGGTGGCGGTGGCGCGGGCCTTGATGAACGACCCGGCGGTGGTGTTGGCCGACGAACCCTCGGGAAACCTCGACAGCGTCAATCGCGAGAGCCTGCACCGCCTGTTTTTCGAGCTGCGGGAGCGGTTCGGCTACACTTTCGTCATCGTGACCCACGACAACGACCTCGCGGCCATGTCCGACCGGCGGATCGCCATGCGCGACGGGATGATCGCGGAACTTTAAACGGAATTTACGAACACTTTGAACCTTTCGAATATGAAACGACACCTGACCACCATCCGACTCTCGACCGCCGCTGCCGCAGGGGCTGTGGCGCTGTGCTGCGCCTGCGGGCCGCAACGGGCGGCCGAAGAGATCGCCGTGATTCCCCAACCCGCCCGGATCGTCGAGGGAGAGGGGATGATCCGATGGGTGGCGGACAGCGTGCGGACGGCGATCGACACCTCGCTGCGGAATCCCGAGGCCTACCGGCTGACGGTGGCCGACGGACGGATGGAGGTGGTCGGAGGGGGCGATGCGGGGATTTTCTACGGGTTGCAGACGTTGGAGCAGCTCAAGGACTCGGCGGGCTACGTGCCGGCGGTGACGATCGAGGACGCACCCCGGTTTCCGTGGCGGGGGGCGCATTTGGATGTGAGCCGACACTTCTTCCCGAAAGATTTCATCAAACGGTATATCGACATCCTCGCTTACCACAAACTCAATACTTTCCACTGGCACCTGACGGACGGTATCGGGTGGCGGCTGGCGATCGACCGCTATCCGCTGCTGGCCCGGACAGCGGCGTGGCGGAAGGTCAAGGATCCGCTGGCGCCGTGGATCGGGCTGGAGCTGAGCGACGAATCGCGGCGGGACAGTACGGATACGTATGGCGGATATTATACCGAGGCGGATATCCGCGAGATCGTGAATTATGCCCGAGCGCGGCACATTACGGTGATTCCGGAGATCGAGATGCCGGGACACTCCGAGGCGGCGACCTTCGCCTATCCGCAGTTCGCCTGTCCGACGGCGAAGCCGGGGAGCGGCATCTATTGTCCGGGCAACGACTCGACGTTCCTTTTCCTTCAGGAGATCATCGACCGGGTGGTGGAGCTTTTTCCCGACTCGCCGTACATCCACATCGGCGGCGACGAGGTGGGCAAGGAGCAGTGGAGCGGGTGTCCGTTGTGTCAGGCGCGCAAGCAGGCCGAGGGGCTCAAGGACGAACACGAATTGCAGAGCTATTTCGTCCATCGGATGGAGAAGTACATCAACGGCAAGGGCAAACGGATGATCGGTTATGACGAGATTCTGGAGGGAGGCCTCGCGCCGAATGCTACGGTGATGTCGTGGACGGGTTTCGAGGGGGGCGTTCGGGCGGCCAACGCGGGACACGATGCGGTGATGGTGCCGCTGGACTATGTCTATTTCGACCACTACCAGAGTCAGAATCCGTGCGAACCGCAGGGGTGGGGAGGGTATAACGGCGTGCCGCGCGTCTACGCGTTCGACCCGCTGCGGCCGGAGGTGGCGGCTGATAAACGGCACCATATTCTCGGCGGTCAGGCCAATATCTGGACGGAAAACATCCGCACGCCGGAACACGTGGAATATATGTTACTGCCGCGACTGGCAGCTCTTTCAGAAGCGTTGTGGTCGGATACGACGGCCAAGGATTGGCACCGGTTCGAACGGAAGCTCGACCGGCAGTACGACCGGTATGCGGCTCGGGGGTGGCATTATGCGGAGAGCGCGTTCACGCCGTACATCGCCGAACAGCATTTCAACGACGACGGCGCACTGGTGATCCGGCTGGCGACAGAGGTGGCGCTCCATCCGATCCGATACACGCTGGACGGGTCGATGCCGACGGCGGAGGCGCCGGTATATGCCGATTCGATCGTCATTACCGAGCCGTCGACCTTGACGGCAGTCACGTTTCGGCGGGGGAAACCTGCGGGATGCGTATTGTCGTCGCCCCGGCTGCTGAATCCTGCGACGGGGGCGAAAGTGACGTATGCCTATCCTTACCACTCGGCTTATACGGGGGGCGGGGATTCGGCACTGGTAGACAACCGGTATGCCTTCAAACGGGGGGACGATCCGGCCTGGCAGGGCTTCGAGGGGACGAATCTGGATGTGACCCTGGATTTAGGCAGCGTGTGGCGGCTGGAGGGGGTTTGGATGCGTTTTCTGCAACACGTCGGTTCGACGTCGGTGATGCTGCCGACACGGTTGAAAGTATGGACTTCGGCGGACGGGAAACGGTATACGGAGGCGGCGGACGTGGCTGTGGAACAAGATTCGACTTCAGAGGTGATTATCAGGCCGTTGGACATCCGGTTCGGACAGGCGGCCGAGGCTCGTTTCGTGCGGATCGAGGCGACGAATCGGGGAATTCTGCCGGAAGGTCATCCGCGCGCAGGGAGTCCGGCCTGGATCTTTGCAGACGAAATCGCAGTCTATTAAACCGGCAAGACTGCCAGTGGAAATGCGCCAGCATTTCCCGTGCCACACCCACAGAGTGTTTTGTCAGGATTCTCTCTCTTATAAGTAAGTGGGATCCGCCAGCCGGGCAGTTCCCTCCTTTAGACGAGGCGCGGACAAAGAATTGAGGGTAGAGGCGGCCGCAGCGAAACGTAGTTTCGCCCGTCCACGGGACGTGGGGCCCGCGCGGCCCGAGGGCAGTTTTAGGCGGGACAAAGCTCGCCCGCGCGCCCCGCCTAAAGGAGCGATTCAACTATTTCGGCGTGAGCCGAAATGATTGAATCGCGCAGGCGCGTGAATAAAGAATTGGGCTGAGCTGATTAAGCGATACGCAGTATCGCTCCGTCCCGCCGGGGTCACCCGGACGCCGCCCGCGCAGGGCAGTTTCATCCGGGTCAAAGCCCGACCGCGCGCGATTGCTGGAGAACGAAATCGTTAGAACAATGGTGAATTGTTCTAACAAGCTTTCCGCCAGCGCGCGGACAAAGAACGGGCATAAAAACGCGGCGGAGCGCAAGCGGAGCCGCAATGAGGCTGACACGGGACGGAGAACTGGGCTGTGCTTTGGGCCGCGACTATTCCTCGGGCGCGAAAACCGTAACTGGTTTTCGCGCCGCGCTGGGCTGAGCATGGGGCTGTGGATTGGGCGGTGAGTTGGGTCTTGCTTTTGGCCGAGCTTTTGCGACTCGCAGAGTCGCGCGGGCCGAAGCCTCCCGCCGCGGAGGCCCGCAACTGACGTTGCTGTGGGCCCCGTAGGCTTCGACCGCACAAATGGGCCATTGTAGAGATATCTAAGTTAGGATGGCTCCGGCCCGGGCGGTTCTACGAACCACAGGAGTCAGTTCAAAACGTAAACAGGAATAAACCCGCCCCGGGCGAACGCCACTACACTACGGGAGCATTATACGGTGTCGGCAGTTACGGCTACAGTTGCCTCGACAGCCGGTGGCACAAATGGAAGGCACTTGTTTTTCCACGTGACAGCACTCGATCCCCATCGTGCACATACCCGCGCCTACGGTTTTCAGTTGCGTTGCCTCTCGGAATAAACGGAGAAGAGAGGCACACGAAAACGGGCTGGAACTACCCAAACAACCGCCGGAACCGCAGAAATACCCCCAACGGCAACCGCTTGCCCGCCCCATCCGCCACATACAACTCCCCCTGTCCCACCTCTGCCCCTGCCGCCTGAGGAAATGCCGACTCCGCCAGCGTCCGCGCCAGCAGAGCCGAAAGACCCATCGAATAGAGATTCAGCACCACAAAACACCCCGTCTCCTCCAGCAACTCCGCACACAACGCCAACATCTCCCCGATCTGCTCCTCCAGCACCCATTTTTCGCCCTCCGGCCCCCGGCCATACGACGGCGGATCGAGCACAATGCCATGATAACGATGCCCCCGCCGCACCTCGCGACGGACGAACTTCATCGCATCCTCCACCACCCACCGGATCCCCTCCAGCCCCGACGCCTCCATATTCTCGCGCGACCATGTCACCGTCTGGCGCACCGAATCCACATGCGTCACCTCCGCCCCCGCCGCGCACGCAGCCAGCGAAGCCCCGCCCGTGTACGCAAACAGATTCAATACCGCCGGCCGCTCCACCCCCGCCCCGCGCAACCGCCTGACCGTCTCGTAGATATAGTCCCAATTGGCCGCCTGCTCCGGAAAGACCCCCACATGCTTGAACGACGTCAGCCCCAGCCGCAACCGAATACGCCAGCCCCCCTCGCCCGCATAATCGATCGACCACTGCTGCGGCGTCCCGCGTTTCAACACCCATTCGCCCCGCTCCTCACTCCCCTTATTTTTGCGGAACACCGCCCCCGCCCTCTCCTCCCACTCCTCCTCCGAAAGCGACGGCGCCCACAACGCCTGCGGCTCCGGCCGCGCCGTCACCACCCGGCCGAAACGCTCCAGTTTGCGACCGCCTCCGCAGTCGATCAATTCGTAATCCACCCATCGGGTCGGAGTCAGTAAATTCAATTCCATAGTAAAATCCCTTCGGACGATAAAAGTAGCATTAAAAATCAATATCTTTGTCGAAAACTGACCCGAAACAGATGAAAAAACTCCTCATCTTAGCCGCCGGCGTTCTGACACTCGCCTCCTGTGGCTCTCACGGCGATCCGGCCGACTACGTAGATCCCTTTATCGGCACCGACGCCCACGGACACACCTTCCCCGGAGCGACCACGCCGTTCGGCTTCGTACAACTCTCGCCCGACACCGACACCGAGGGATGGGACTGGTGTTCCGGCTATCACGCCAGCGATTCGAGCCTGCTCGGCTTCTCGCACACCCACCTGAGCGGGACGGGAGGTGCGGATTTGGGAGACATCCTCTTCATGCCGGCCATTGGTCCCGTCCGGTTCGAACCGGGAACCAAAGCCGAGCCGGACAGCGGCTATCGCTCGCGGTTCAACCACAAGAGCGAAAAGGCTTCGGCCGGATACTATAGCGTCTACCTGGACGATCCGCGCGTGAAAGTCGAACTGACCGCCACGCCGCATGCGGGGATTCACCGATACACCTACGAACACAGCGACAACCAACACCTGATGCTCGACCTGCGGCACGGGATACAGGACAACGTGCGCGAAGCGGCATTCCGTCAGGTCGACGACCGGACGATCGAAGGGTGGCGGCGGTCGAACGGCTGGGCGGCGGATCATACGGTCTTCTTCCGGGCCGAATTTTCGGCCCCCATCCGCGAGATTCGGGCACGGATCGACGGACGCGACACGACCGTCACCGAAGGGATGGGGAAAGAGATCGTACTCGCCCTTTTCCCGGAGGAGCACACCAAGAACTGGGAGGTGAAAGTCGGTTTGTCGGCTGTGGATATCGAAGGGGCCCGGCGCAATCTGGCGGCGGAAACCTCAGGCAAATCGTTCGACACACTGGCGGCAGAAGCGCGTGACCAGTGGAATCGCGAACTGGGACGGATCACCGTTTCGGGCGGGACGGATGAAGACCTGCGCATATTCTACACCGCTCTGTACCATTCCTTTATCGCACCGGTACTCTTTACGGACACCGACGGCCGGTATCGCGGAGCGGACGGCGAGATTCACCCGACCGATTCGACGGAAGGGGCGAATTACAGCATCTTCTCCACGTGGGACACCTTCCGCGCGCTGCACCCGCTGCTGACCTTGGTGCAGCCGGAAGTCAATGCGCAGATCGCCCGCTCCATGCTGCGCTACTACCGGCAGACCGGCAGACTGCCGGTGTGGGACCTGCACATGAACGAAAACAACTGCATGATCGGTTACCACTCGGTGCCGATCATCGCCGACGCTTTTTTCAAGGGCGAACTCTCGGCCGAGGAGGGAGACGAAGCGCTGAAGGCGATGGTACACAGCGCCATGCAACGCGAACACGGCGGAATCGGACACTACCGGCAGTTGGGTTACCTGCCGGCCGACAAGGAGAACAATTCGGTCTCCAAGGCGTTGGAATACGCCTACGACGACTGGTGCATCGCCCGGATGGCCCAAGCGCTGGGGAACGACAGCCTGTATCGGGTCTTCATCCGTCGGGCGCAATCGTATAAAAATCAATTCGATCCGGCAGACGGTTTCTTCAAGGGTAGGCTCTCGACGGGCGCATTCCGCACGCCGTTCGACCCGACCGAAATCTCGATCCTCGGACAGGGAGACTTCACCGAAGGGAATGCCTGGCACTATCGTTTCTTCGTGCCGCAGGACGTGACGACTCATATCGGCATGCTGGGCGGCGACAGCGCTTATATCGCTGCCATCGACGCGATGTTCGAGGCGCCGACTACGACGAACGACCATTCGCCGGACGTTTCGGGACTGATCGGCCAGTACGCGCACGGCAACGAGCCGTCGCATCAGGTAGCCTATCTCTACTCGTTCGCGGGGGCGCCGTGGCGGACGCAGGAGCGGGTGGATGAGATCAAACGGACGATGTACACCACGGCGCGGGACGGGTTGTGCGGTAATGAGGATTGCGGCCAGATGTCGGCTTGGTACGTTTTGAGCGCCATGGGCTTCTATCCCGTGACCCCGGGATCGGGGGTCTACGTTTTGGGGACGCCGACCTTCGAACGGGTCGAAATCGCACCGACGACGGCATCCGGCCGGCCGTTTATTATCGAAGCCGAAGGGCTCTCTTCGGACGGGAAAAACATCTACATCCGGTCGGCGGAGTGGAACGGAGAGCCGTATACGAAATCGTACATCACCCAATCGATGCTCGACGAGGGCGGCAAACTCGTGCTGCATATGGGGTCTGAACCGACGAAAGATTTCGGGACGGATCCGGCGGACCGACCGGTGGCTCAGATTCCGGCCGAAGATGCCCTGACCGCAGAGCAGATGCTCGCGGAGGTGGTATTCGAGCCGTACATCGAAGATACGCTGCGGGTATTCGGCCACTCGATGACCCTGTTCCCGAAATGTGCGGCACCGCAGCCGCGGAAGATCGTCTACACGTTGGACGGTTCGGAACCGACCTCCGCCTCTCCGATCGTACCGGTCGGCGGGATTACGCTCACAGGAGATGCGGAGTTGAAATTACGGGCCATCGCCATGGAGAGATCAGCGAACAGACGGTCGGACAGCCAGGTGAAGAGCTATCGGTTCTACAAGAGTGCACTGAAAGACGCGGCGGTGACGTTGGAACAGGCGCCGTCGGCACCGTACATGAACAGCGGGGCTGCGGCTTTGGTGGACAATGCGATGGGGGGCGACAGCTATGTGCGTCCGGAATGGATCGGCTTCAACGGCATCGATGCGGCGGGGGTGATCGATTTGGGAACGGTGCGGAGCTTGCAGCACGTGGGCTTCAATGCGGACAATGAACCGCGATCGTGGATCGTTTTACCGCGAGGGGCCGTATTCGAATTTTCGACCGACGGGACGCATTACGGCCATCCGGTGCGGATCGACGGGAGCGACAGCTTAACGGCAGGGAGCGGTGCGCATTACTTCGGCACATCGATTCCGGGCGGAGTACAGGCGCGCTACATCCGGTTCCGAATCGAAAACGGGCCGCTGCCGGAGGGGCATATCGGACAGGGCAATCCGGCTTGGATGTTCCTCGACGAGGTGATGGCGTACTGATGCCTCATTCGGCGCATTTTACAGAGGGAGCTTCCATTCCGGGAGCTCCTTTTCTTTTCTGGTTGCTCCCGCCCCGGGCTACCGCGATGCAGGTGATCACGGACAATTAGGTCTACCGGTAAGCTGCGGCGACGGAGGCTACAGCTGGTCGACTACGATCAGTGGTACTCGCGGCATATATTTGTGTTTCTATACGACAAGCCTCTATTCCAACTATGCTGGCTACCGTGCCTATGGTCTTCAGTTGCGTTGCCTCTCGGAATAAACGCGCCCACAGGGCGTTTTGCTGGCTGTGTCTACCCCAAATAGCGGGACTGCCTCTACCCTACTTTTGAGTTGAATCCTTGCGGTTCGAAGAACCGCGCGGGGCGGACGCCTCCCCTCGGGAGGCCCGCAAACTCACTGTGTTCGTTGCGTTCCGCCCGGGCGTCCGACCCACCAACGCGCTCCCTTGTCACTACCTGACTGCCGGATTCGCCCTCGGCGCGCCCCCACGCGCCGCTAAAGCGTCGCTCTCACCGAGGACGGCGATTCCTCTCGGAATCGCGCTACTCGCTCTCAGTTCAAGCGGTCGAAGCCTGCGGGGCCCACAGCAACGTCAGTTGCGGGCCTCCGCGGTCGGAGGCTTCGGCCCGCGCGACTCTGCGAGTCGCAGAAGCTCGGCCCAAAGCACAGCCAACAAGTTCAACCCAAAGCTTGCCCCAACACACTGCCCAGTTCTCCGCCCCGTGTCCGCATCACTGCGGCTCCGCTTTCGCTCCGCCACTTTTTCGCGCGCCTTTAACTACAGGAGGGTACTGCGCTCGGGCCGCGCGGGCCCCACGTCCCGTGGACGGGCAAAACTTCGTTTTGCTGCGGCAGCCTCTACCCTATTCTTGTCCGAGTGCCCGCAGTGGGCAAGGGGCAGCTTGGGCCCTATTCTCGACCGCCCCAGAAAAAAACGTCCTCACCTTCCTGTAGGAAGGTGAGGACAAGAGCTACTCGGTTGGATAGCCGAATGTTAGAACGCTTTCGCAATCGCGATAAAGTCGTCGGCAACCAACGAAGCGCCACCGATCAAACCGCCGTCTACGTCCGCCTTGCTGAAAATTTCGGCAGCGTTGCCCGGCTTGCAGCTCCCGCCATAAAGAATCGGCGTTTTGTCAGCTGCTGCCGCACCGAACTTTTCAGCCAGCACCTTGCGAATAAACGCATGAATCTCCTGCGCCTGCTCCGCCGTCGCCGTCTTGCCGGTGCCGATCGCCCAAACCGGTTCGTAAGCGATCACCAATTTGCCGAACTGTTCCGGAGTCAGGTTGAAAACGACCTCTTCGATCTGCGCCCGAACGACGTCGAAGTGTTTGCCAGCCTCCCGTTCGTCGAGTTTTTCGCCCACGCAGTAGATCGGTACCAACCCATGCGCATAAGCCAAAGCCATCTTTTTGTTGAGCGTTTCGCTGGTTTCGCCATAGTATTCGCGCCGTTCGGAGTGCCCCAGAATAACATACTTAGCCCCCAACGACGAAATCATCTTAGCCGACACCTCGCCGGTATAAGCCCCCGATTCGTGATCCGCACAGTCCTGAGACGAAACGGCAATCCCGGCCTTTTCCGCCGGCCCCTTGACGCTGCACAAGTGGGTGAACGGAACACCGACGATCAGTTCGACATCGGCCGGTGCGCCCCCTTTCAGAGCCGCTACGCCTTCGAGGAGGGCGACGCCTTCTGCCGGCGTGGTATTCATTTTCCAGTTCCCTGCGACGATTTTTCTTCTCATGATGGTATTGTTGTGTTTAATGGTTCTCGGTATTTGTCTGAATCAACGCGCCTTATATCATCCCCAGTTCGAGCAGTGCCTCCTGGGTCATCATCGATCGATCCCACGGCGGATCGAAGGTCAACGTCACATCCACCCGCTCGACGCCCTTCACTTTCAGCACGTCGTCGTGCACCTGCTGGACGAGCATATCGGCCATCGGACAGTTCGGCGCCGTGAGGGTCATCCGAATATTAGCCGTCCCCTCCGGGGTCATTTCGATCTCGTACACCAGGCCGAGGTCGTAGATATTGACCGGAATCTCCGGGTCATAAATATTTTTGAGCGTGTAGACAATATCGCGCTCGATGTCGAGTATCTCCTGCGGTGTCATAATCCGACCCAAAAGTAACGATTATTTTTGCATGGCGGCATACGCGGTCGCAAACAATTTCATCTGCCGGATCATAGCCAACAGTCCGTTGGCGCGCGTCGGCGAGAGGTTCTGCGAAAGACCGATCCGGTCGATAAAATAGAGATCGGCATCACGCACCTCTTCGGGTGTATGTCCGTCCAACACGCGAATCAACAGGGCGATAATCCCTTTGGTGATAATGGCGTCGCTGTCGGCCGTAAAGTGCATCCGTCCTTCGTCGTCGAGCCGGGCGTCGACCCAAACACGGGACTGACATCCTTTTATCAGAAATTGTTCGGTCTTATGCTCCGGAGCGATCGCGGTCAACCCGTTCCCGAGCTCGATCAGGTAGCTGTATCGGTCGAGCCACTCGTCGAATACGCTGAATTCGTTGATAATCCGGTCTTGTTCCTCGTTGATACTCATCTGTATTTTATTCATCTTTCGTTTTCCGTATCTACCCGCATGGAACCGTACCTTTCTTGAAAGAAAGGTACCCAAAGAACTTTCATGATAGCTACGCTATGCCTTACGCTCCGCAGTCCTCAATTTTCGAGATTGCTTTTGGGTCGGGGTTGTAGCGCGCTTCATGCGAGCTAAACCTATGGCGCGCTACAACTCCCGGCCCAAAGAATAGACCGAGGGTTGGGCCGCCGGCAGCCCATGGAAAACGTAGTTTTCCCGAAAGTCTTTTTGGTTCTTTTTCTTCAGAAAAAGAACAGTTCGAGGCGGCACAAAAACCGATAAACGAACGGTGGTTAAAAATTACGGACACCCGCGTTCCACAGGAAGAACGACCAGATATCGGCCTGTTCCTGAATAGACTTCGAGATCGGTTTGCCCGCCCCGTGGCCCGCATCCGACTCGACACGCAGCAGGATCGGATTTTCGCACCCCTGCGCCGCCTGGAGCGTCGCCCCGAACTTGAACGAATGCGCCGGCACCACCCGGTCGTCGTGATCCGCCGTCATGATCATTGTCGGCGGATAGCAAGTCCCCCGTTTGATATTGTGCAGCGGCGAATACTTATAGAGGTACGGGAAATCTGCCGCATTGTCCGCCGAACCGTACTCCACGACCCAGCCCCAACCGATCGTAAAACGGTGGTAACGCAACATATCCAACACCCCCACCATCGGGAAAGTCGCACAGTAGAGATCCGGCCGCTGCGTCAGACACGCCCCGATCAGCAGCCCCCCGTTCGAACCGCCCGCGATGGCCAGTTTTTGCGGCGAAGTGTATTTTTCGGCAATCAGATATTCGGCCGCCGCGATAAAGTCGTTGAAGACATTCTGTTTTTTCTCCAGCATCCCCGCCCGGTGCCAAGCCTCGCCATACTCGCCCCCGCCGCGGATATTGGCCAGTGCGTAAATCCCTCCCTGCTCCAGCAACAGGATGTTCGACGCCGAGAAACCCGGCGTGCGGCTGATGTTGAACCCGCCGTAGGCATAGAGATAGACCGGATTCGAGCCATCCCGTTTCAGCCCCTTCTTATAGACCAAGAACATCGGCACGCGGGTACCGTCTTTCGACGGATAGAAGACCTGTTCGACCGTAAAGGCCGAGACATCGAAATTCACCTTCGTTTCGTGATACAACGTCGAAGTGCCGTCCGCGATCGTGTAGCGATACGAAGTCGGCGGCACATTGAAACTGCTGAAGCCGTAGAACACCTCGGTGTCCTCCGCCTCGCCGCTGAAACCGCCCGCCGTACCGATCCCCGGCAGCGCGATCTCGCGCACCAGAGCGCCGTCGAAACCGTACTGATAAACGCGGCTCGACGCATCTTTGAGATATCCGGCGAAGATCGCCCCGCCGGCCGTCGTCGCCCACTCCAGCAGGTTTTCAGACTCAGGAATCACATCCGTGGCCACCGGCACAGCGGCATTCAAATCGACCGACACCAGCCGGAAGTTCGGCGCCTCCGCGTTGGTCAGCACATAGGCCGTGTTCCCGATGCAGTCCACGATGGAATAGTCGTTGGCAAACCCCTTGAAGAGCGTTTTGAACGACGCGTTCGGCACGGTCAAATTCTTATAAAGTATCTCGTTTCCGCTCGTCCCCTCGGAACCGACGATAAAGAGCCACCGGAAGTCGTCGCTCACGAAGCCCGAGAAGTAACGCAACGGGTGCGTCTTATCTTCGTAGATCAGCCGGTCTTCCGCCTGCGGAGTCCCCAGCTTATGAAAATAGACTTTCTGAAATTCGTTTTTCGCGGAGTATGCGCTCGCCCCCTCGGCCGGTGCGTCGTAGCGGCTGTAGTAGAAGCCGCCGTCTCCCCAGCTGGCGCCGCTGAACTTCACCCATTCGATCTTGTCCGCCAATTGCTTGCGCGTAGCGACCTCCATCACATAGATATCGACCCAGTCCGACCCCGATCGGGAAACGGAATAAGCCGCATAGCGGTCGTCTTTCGAGAAGGTGACGGTATTCAGAGCCACGGTTCCGTCCTTCGACAAGGTGTTGGGGTCGAGGAAGACCTCCGGCGTGCCGTCGAGTCCTTTCTGGTAGTAGAGCACGCTCTGGTTCTGCAACCCGTCGTTCTTATAGAAGAAGTAGTATTCGCCGACGCGGAACGGCGTCCCCTCTTTCGGATAGTCGTAGAGTTCGGTGAGCCGCTGTTTGATCTGTTCGCGATAAGGAATCTGCGCCAGATAGTCCTGTGTCACGGCATTCTGAGCGGCCACCCAGGCTGCGGTTTCGGTCGACCGGTCGTCTTCGAGCCAACGGTACGGGTCGGCCACCCGCGTGCCGTGATAATCGTCCACCACGGTGGTGTCTTTACGGGTTTCGGGGTAAGGTTTCGTTTTGATAGCCATCGTGCTTTGACAGCCGGCTGTGAGTGCGGCAACGAGAAGTGCCGCTCCGGCAAGGTAATAACGGTTCATCGGGGTTGTAATGTTTTCGATTTTGCGATTGCGGAGGTAAAATTAATCGTTTTTTTGCGTATTTCGATTTTGTTCGTATCTTTGTCTTCGAATTTCATGGTGGCCGTGCGACGGCTCTTCGCTTCACAGAAGGTGAAGACGTGAAATGAAAGGTTAATAGCAGCTTTGCATGAGGCTTGTGTTTTTCGGGTAGACACCCCCGCCAACGTCTACCGCTACGGAAAATATGGGTCTCATGCTTTTTTGTATGCTGAATTATTAAGCGGGGCAGGCCTTTCTGAGGCCGGAATGCCCGCCCCGGGCTACCTCCCTCGGGATACAGGTGCTGCGAGCTACCTCGGCCACGGCGGGTACAGCTGGTCTTCCTCTGTCAACGGTGCCAACAGCATGCACTTGAACTTTTACACGCAGTCCCTCCTCTCCAACCACGCGAGCCATCGTGCCTACGGTTTTCAGTTGCGTTGCCTCTCGGAATAAACGTCCCGGGCCCGCGGTAGGCAATGGGCTGGGTCTACCCTAAAAATAAGGGCAGCCTCTACCCCAATATTAGACAGCCTCTACCCTGTTTGCGTTTACTGCGGTTCGCAGAACCGCGCGGGCCGGAGCCACCCCAGGCGTAGGCCTGCAACGTCGCGGAGCTCGTTTCCGGCCACGCTGGCTCCGACCCGAATTACAAGAGCACATTCCTATCGGTTGAATGAAAGCGCGCCACATGGCAGGCCGGACGCCCGAGAGGAACAGCAACTCTCGACGCGCAAGCGGCGTGTTGCGGGCCTCCCGAGGGGGAGGCGTCCGGCCCGCGCGACCCGTTGGGTCGCAGAAGCACAGCCTTTTTCTGTCGGGTTCGGCCTGTCGCCCATCCCCCCCGAGCGGCTTCGCCGCTGGGCGACAAGGCCGGCGGTTCGGAGAACCGCACTACTCGCTCTCGGCCCAAAGCTCGGCAAAAAAGCACAGCCCAATTCTCCGCCCCGTGTCCGCCTCACTGCGGCTCCGCTTTCGCTCCGCCACGTTTTCCGTCGCCCGCGGCAATTCTTGCCGGATTGGCCGAGTGCCAACCGGCAGAATATGCCCTCTCTGGCGGGCGGGCGACGGGTTTTTCGTGGGTGAGCAAGTTTTTTCGCGCGCCTGCGGTGGGCAAATGGCCGCCTCTACCCCCATTCTTTGTTCGCGCGCCTTGGGAAATCTTGTCAAAACGCGCAAGCGCATTTTGACGATTTCCCTCTTAAGGCGTCGGCGCGCGATCTAAACACTGCCCCGGCTGGAACTGTTCTCTTTGTGAACAAAGAGAACCAGAAAAACTTTAGACGGATGCTCACGCATCCTCAAGCTACCGGGAGCCCAACTCGTTACCCCGTTCTTTGTCCCGCGCGCTAGCGCGGGCAAAAAGCCCCCCTACGCCGTGGCCGGAGTCTCGGACGGAGAGGTCGGATAAGAGATCCGACCGTGATAAATATTGTTCAGCCGAGTCTTGAAAAGCTCTTTGATACGCGTCACCTCGGCGAACGAAAGATCGGCCTGACTCAGCTGGTGCTCGGCGATCTGACGGTCGATGATGCGATCCACCAACTCGTCGATCGTCTCCCGGTCGTAGTTCGCCAGCGAGCGAGACGCCGCCTCGACCGAGTCCGCCATCATACAGATCGCCACCTCTCGCCTCACCGGCTTCGGCCCCGGATAGACGAACTCCTCCGGATGCTCCACCTTGCCGTGCAACCGCTCCTCCTCGACATAGAAATAATACATCTTCGACGTCCCGTGGTGCCGCGAGATAAACTCCTGAATCACCGCCGGCAGACGATGCTTCCTCGCCAGCGTAATCCCCTCGGTCACATGCGACCGCACGATCGCCGCGCTCTGAGACGGGCTCAGCATCGAATGCGGGTTGAAATTGCCCGTCTGATTCTCAACGAAGTAGAACGAATTCTCCATCTTCCCCACATCGTGATACAGCGCCCCCGCCCGCGCCAGCAACGGATTGGCCCCGATCTCCTTCGCCGCGCTCTCGGCCAGCGACGCCACCTGCACCGAATGCTGGAACGTCCCCGGCGCCTTCTCCGCCAGCTGCAACAACAACGGCTGGTTCGTATCCGACAGCTCCAGCAGCGTGATGTCCGACACGAAGCCGAAAACCCGTTCGAAGATGTAGATCAACTGGTAGAAAGCCAGCATAAGGAAAGCGCTCGCCACGAACCACAGCATGCCCGAGTAATCGACGAAAACCGTCCCCCGTTTCATCCACAACAGAGCGACATAGATCAACTCCTGCACCAGCAGCACCGCCCCCACCGCACGAAAGACCCGGTGACGCTGGTAGGCGTGTCGGATCACGAAAATCGCCGTAATCCCCGCCAAAAACTCCACCGTAAAGAATTCGAAACTGAATCGCACGAAGAGCGACGCAATCAGCACCACCGAGATATTGCCGAAAATCGCCACCCGCGTATCGAAAAAGGCCAGCAACAGAATCGCTACCACCGGCAACGGCACCGCATACGGACTCAGGAACTGCGTCCGCACCACCAGCGCCATCAGCCCCGCCATCACCACATAGAGCGTGAAGACGAACAACATCGGTCGCCAGGCCGTAAAATGGTGCTGCGAGAAGTAGGTAAAGAAGACGTAACTCAAGGTCAGCAGCGCCGCCATCACCAGAAAACGGCTCAGAAACAGCACCGTCCCGCTAATCCCCCTCCCCAGTCGGTTTTCGTACTCGCGCCGATAAGAGGTCAGCACCGTCGCCGTGTGACGGTCGATCAGCTGCCCCTTCGAAACAATCACCTCGCCCGTCCGCACGATCCCCTCCGTGAGCGACAGCCTCGAAAGAAGCTCCTCCCGCAGCCGGGCGTTGAGCGACCGGTCGTAGACGAGCGACGGCGTCAGGTAGCGCGTCGCCTGCTGCGGATCGATCCCCTCGGTCTTTTGCAGGTAATCCATCGCCGTATTGGGCGTGAAAATATCGGTCGCAAACCGCCCCGAAAGGACATGGGCACTATCGATCCGCACCATCCGGTCGGTATGGGCCGCCCGGTCGGCCTCGCTCACCACCCCGCGGCCATAGACCCGCCGAAAAGCGCGCCAAATCCGCTCGCGCCGTTCGTCCGACAAAGAGGAATTGGCCGCCAGATCGGCCCGCAGCGTGCGCAGCTGAGCCTCGCCCACCGCCGGATCGAGCCGGAAAACCGGCTGGAACTCCTCCATCAAAGCCTTTCGTTCGGCATTCAGCTGTTCGGCCTCCTTATAGACCGGCACATCGAACGGCGCGACGAGCGTCTCCTCCTCCCACGTCTCGCCGGGTGCGAAATTGAAATTCATGGCTGCCCGCTGCGGCATCATCACCGTGATGAGCAGCGAAAACCCCAACAGCAGACCGATTTTACGTAATATCATGGTTTTTCGAACGTTTTAAATCCCTCGCCGAGCGTCTCGTGCGCATCGACCACAATCATGAAAGCCTCCGGATCGACCTGCCGGATGCGGTCGCGAATGAGCGACACCTCGCGCCGCGACACCACGACGAAGATCATCTCCTTATCCGCCCCGGTGTACATGCCGCTGGCCTTGATATAAGTCCCGCCCCGTTCCAAGCCGTCGAGGATGAAGTCGCGAATCTCGGCATGCCGTTCCGAAAGGATGAAGAGCAGCTTGTCTCCCGATCCGCCGTCCACGATGTAGTCGATCACACGCGACGAGACAAAGATCGTAACCAACGAGTAGAGCGGCAACCGCCAATCCCCCAACACGGCCAAACCGAAGAGCACGACCAGCGAATCAACGTAGAGCACCGCCCGGCTGATCGGCATGTGGAGGTAGCGGGAAGCGATCATCGCGATGATGTCCGTTCCGCCCGACGTGGCATGGGTCTTGAGGATCAGCCCCACGCCGGCCCCCAGCAGCGTCCCGCCGAAAAGGCAGCTGAGCAGCACATCGCCCGCCAGATCGATCTTGCCGCCGAGCATCGTGGCCGGATCGGAACCGATCATCCAGGTCATCCCGTCCATAATCACCGGCGTGAGCAGCGCCGCCACGACGGTCTTCGCCCCGAACCGCGCCCCGAACAGCCGAAACCCGATCAACAGGAGCGGAATATCCATCGACAGCCCGTAGGTACCGACCTGAATCTTCGGAAAAAGATAGTTAAGGACGACCCCCATCCCGTAGACGCCGCCCGGCACGATCCGATAAGGGGTGATAAAGAGGACGTAGGCCGTGGCGATCAGGATCGACCCGACCACGACATAGGCCCATTGACGTATCTGTTGCTGTGTATTCATGCTCGAAACCTCCGAACAGGATGCTGTGTATGATGCAAATGTAGTGAATTTCCACGCTTCGCCGCAACGGAACGGGCCGGACGGTCGTTTTGCACCGCCGCACGAGCGGAATCGCGCAAAATCATTAATTTTGCTCGCCTGAAACAACACACGATGTTAGACCGCACCCGACAACCCGACTTCCAACTCCCCGACCGGCTGACCGTCCCGGAAACGATCTACTCCGAGCTGCCCAACGGCATCCGGTTCTGGACGATCGACGCGGGAACGCAGCCGCTGTGCCGGCTGAGCCTCGTCTTCGGAGCCGGCACCCGCTATCAGTCGGCCCCGTTCACGGCGTCGGCCGCGCTCAACCTGATGAGCGAGGGAACGGCGCACTACTCGGCGGCACAGATCGCCGAACGGTTCGACTTCTACGGCATCTACTACGACACCTCAATCGACCGCGACTATGCGATCGTGACGGTGAGTTGCCTGAACCGCTTTCTGCCCCAGACGCTGGAGTTGCTGAGCGAGATTCTGTTCGAGCCGCAATTTCCAGAACACGAACTGGAGATTTATGCCGCCAAACGGAAGCAGCAACTGACGATCGAGCGCGAAAAGCCGTCGTATCAGGCCCGGGAGCTCTTCTCGCGGGCGCTGTTCGGAGCCGAGCATCCGTATGGCCGCAGCTCGGCGGCCGAGGCCTACGACGAGCTGAATGCGGGTCTGTTGCGCGAGTTCTACGAGACGCACTACCGGGCCGGGAATCTCTTTGCGGTGGCTTCGGGCCGGATCGCGCCGGAGGTTCGGAGCGAGATGGAGCGATTCCTGAGCCGCTTCGAGGCGGGCCGACCGGTCGTCGACCCGGGCGTTCCGCCAACGGAACCGACGAGCCTGATCCGCGAGCAACGAACGGGGGCATTGCAGTCGTCGATCCGGCTCGGACGGACGCTCTTTCCGAAAGAGCACCCCGATTTCAACGGGATGCAGGTGGTCGCCACGATCCTGGGGGGCTACTTCGGCTCGCGGCTGGTGAAGAACCTGCGCGAGGAGAAGGGGTACACGTACGGCATCTACTCGGCGATGGTGAATCTCCAGCACACGGGCTATTTCGCCGTGGCGACGGATGTCACGGCGGCGGCGACGGACGAGGCGGTGGCCGAAATCCTGCGCGAGGTGGAACGGATGCGGACGGAAGAGGTGCCGGTGGCGGAGCTGGAGATGGTGCGCAATATCATCGTGGGCGAGATGATGCGGATTCTGGACGGACCGTTCGGGGTGGCGGACGTGACGATAGAGAATGTCCAGTGCGGGATGACGAACGAGGCGGTATCGATGTTTTTCGACGAGGTGCGGACGATCACGCCGGAACGGATTCGGGAACTGGCCGTTCGGTGGCTCGATCCGGCTGCGTTCAGCACGGTGATTGTCGGGGCATAAAAATTTTCGGGACGGATGGAAAAGATCGTCGCACTGTCCGAAAAGCGGTCGTTCCGAGACCTTTTATTAGAGGCCGACCCGTCGGAAGAGATGGTGGAACGCTATCTGGCCGAAGGAGAGATGTGGGTCTGGCGAGACGACGCGAGACGGGTGGTCGGCGAGGCGGTGGTGGACGTAACGGCTGGCGAGATCAAAAACTTAGCCGTGGCAGTAGCCCTCCAGGGTTCGGGTCGGGGACGAGCCATATTGGACGACCTCTGCGCGCACTACCGGGGCCGGTTCATGAGCCTGAAGGTGGGTACGAGCGACGGAGGACGGGGATTCTACGAACGCTGCGGGTTCCGTTACTCCCACACGATTCCGAATTTCTTTACCGACCGCTATCCGGCACCGGTGATCGATGAAGACGGCACGTTGTGCCGGGACATGATCGTATTGGAACGACCGCTGTAACTCGCTCTATATATAAGAAGCGAATCCGGCGATGGAGCTTTCGATGCTCTCGCCGGATTCGCTTTTCTTATGCCTATTATAATTATAGAATATCCTACAATCCATCTCCCCCCGCCGAGCTCGAAGCATCCTGCATCGGCGCCATCGCTTCGTTCAGCATCTCCATATCCATGTCCTGCCCCCCGCCCGAGACGATGAAGCTGTAGATCATAATCGCGATCACGACCAACGCCGCAATAATGGCGACGATCAGCCACACATCCGCCTTAGTCCGCTGCTGCGGTCGCCGACGCACCGGCGGTCTCCGCCCTCCCGGATACGGTTGCCCCGGCCGGGAAGCTCCCTGTCCCGGTCTCTGCGGTCGCGCTTGCGCCTGAGGGTCTCGCGGCATCGGCCGCCCCTGTTGTCCGGGCTGCTGCGGCTGGCGTTGCGACGGGGGAATCATCCCCGCCTGCTGCATCGGTTGCCCCATCGCCGCCGCCTGTTGCTGTTGTCCCTGCTGCGGCTGCATCGGTTGTCCCGATTGCTGCCCTCCTCGTACCCCCTGCTGCGGCTGCATGGACGGATGGGGTCTCTGCCCCGGTTGTATCGGTCTTTGTCCCGGCTGGATCGGCTGCTGCCCCATCGCCTGCTGATGCTGCGGCCTTTGCCCCGGTTGTATCGGCTGCTGCACAGGTTGCTGCCCCATCGCCGCCTGATGCTGCGTCGCCACCGGCTGAGTCCGCATCGGCTGCTGCGGCGGAATCTGCGGCATCTGCGGTTGCTGCTGCCGCATCGGTTGTTGCTGAATCCCCGGATAGGTGCCGAACAACGAGGCAGGCTGTTGCTGTCCCTGCTGGGGCTGCATCGGCTGCCCCATCGGCGGCTGCACCTGTATGGTCTGCGGGCGCGTCATCACCGGCGGTTTGGTCATCACCGGCTGCACGGGCACCGGTTCCGCCTCCACAATCTGCTCCATCACCGGCTGCGGCTGCTGCGGCGCCTGGCGTGCCATCCGCTCGCTCTCGACCTCCGCCCTGCTCCGCTCCGGCATCACCCCCTCCTTGAGGGTGATCGACCCGTTGGCATCCGCGGCCAACATCCCGACCCCTTCAATATAGTAGCGTCCGGACGAAGCCAGCGACTGCCGCACGTAAACGACGAACTCGGCGATCATCCCGCGCGCGTCCTCCGACTCGACCCCGTATTCGCGAATCAGGGCCTCGGTCACCATCCCGTCGTCCTTGCGCAGGAACGGACTGAATACCAGCTGCTCACCCCTCGGCCCCTCCTTTTTGAGAAAGGCGCCGAAATCGGGAATCACCACCCGGCGGTGCTGCGCGATGAGTTGCTTGAGTAGGTTATTGTCCATCGAATGCTCTCTCTAATTTGTCCCAATATTACGAAAAAAAAATCATATGACCAATTTTCGACACTATTTTCCCGGCGGAGCGTCATTTTTCACCCCCTCGCACCCCCTTGCCGGCACACGTCCGACGACGGCGCGGAACCGACCGAAATAACTCGAAATTAATGACCTTCGACCGTCGGACGTAACGAAAATTATCGCATCTTTGCACTCGATTCGTAAAGAGAGCAAAATCCGGGCCGTCCGGATCGCCCGAATCGAAGCCAGGTAACCGAGCCGCTTATCCACCTCAGACCCCCATCCGGCGAAGATGAAAAACAAGTACATCGACCTCATCGAGCAAACCTTCGAGTTTCCTCAGGACGAATTCAGCGTCGTAGACAACAACCTCAACTTCCACGACGTACCGTTGATGGATATCATCAAACAGTACGGAACGCCGCTGAAGATCAGCTACCTGCCGAAGATCAGCTCGCAGATACAGAAAGCCAAGAAACTCTTCAACGTAGCGATGGCGAAGGTGGACTACAAGGGTTCGTACAACTACTGCTACTGCACCAAGAGCTCGCACTTCTCGTTCGTACTGGAGGAGGCGCTGAAGAACAAAATCAACCTCGAGACCTCTTCGGCCTACGACATCCACATCATCAACGCGCTGTACGACAGCGGGATGCTCGACAAGGACACCTTTATCGTCTGCAACGGGTACAAGCGGCCGCAGTATGTCGAAAACATCGCAGGGCTCATCCACGCCGGATTCGTCAACACGATTCCGGTGATCGACAACAAGGAGGAGCACGAGCTACTGGACGCTGCGATTCATAAACCGTGCCACGTCGGCATCCGGATCGCATCGGAAGAGGAGCCGAAGTTCGACTTCTACACCTCGCGCCTCGGCATCCGGTACCGCGAAATCAAGAACTACTACCTCGAAAAGATCAAGCCCAACAAGAAGTTCCAGCTCAAGATGCTACACTTCTTCATCAACACCGGGATTCGCGACACGGCTTACTACTGGAACGAACTTTCGAAGTGTCTGGCGGTCTATTGCGAGCTGAAGAAGGTCTGCCCGGAGCTCGACTCGCTGAACATCGGCGGGGGCTTTCCGATCAAGAACTCGCTCGCTTTCGACTACGACTACGAGTACATGGCGGAGGAGATCGTTGCGCAAATCAAGAACTACTGCAACCTCAACGAGATCGAAGAGCCGAACATCTTCACCGAATTCGGATCCTTCACCGTGGGCGAAAGCGGCGCGACGCTCTACTCGATCATCAACCAGAAGCAGCAGAACGACCGCGAGCTGTGGTACATGATCGACTCGTCGTTCATGACCACCCTGCCGGACACCTGGGGCATCAACCAGCGCTACATGATGCTGCCGATCAACAACTGGGACAAGGAGTACCAGCGGATTTTCCTCGGCGGTCTGACGTGCGACAGCGAAGACTATTACAACGCCGAGGCGCACCAGAACGCGATCTTCCTGCCCAAGCTCTGTCCGGGCGAGACGCAGTACATCGGATTTTTCCACACGGGGGCTTACCAGGAGTCGCTGGGCGGCTACGGCGGGGTGCAACACTGCCTGATTCCGGCACCGAAACACATCATCATCGACCGCGACAAAGAGACTAACGAGTACTATACACGTCTCTTCGCCAAAGAGCAGAGCTATCGCTCCATGATGCGCATTTTGGGATATTAATCCGCCGACCACCCGTGCTATGCCCCATCCGCTCGTATCGGTCATCGTGCCCAACTACTGCCATGCGCCTTACCTTCGGGAACGGCTCGACAGCATTCTCGACCAAACCTTTCGGGAGTTCGAACTGATCCTGCTGGACGACTGCTCGACCGACGATAGCCGAACCGTGCTGGAGTCCTACAAAAACCATCCTCGGGTCAGTCACATCGTTTTCAACGAGACCAACAGCGGCTCGACCTTCCGCCAATGGGCCTTGGGATTCGGATTGGCACAAGGGAAATACATCTGGATCGCCGAAAGCGACGACGTCGCCGAACCCGCTTTCCTCGAAAAATGTATCGCCGAACTGGAAAGCGACCCGGCCTGTACACTGGCCTACACCAACAGCATCGCCATCGATTCCGATTCCGTTCCGCTTCCGGGACGGCTGCACAACCGGAAACCGTTTCGAAAAGAGGGACGCCGCTTCGTCATCGAAAAAATGTTCACCGGTAATGCCATCTACAATGCCAGCATGGCCGTGTTCCGCAAAAGCGCGCTGGCGAACGTGACGGAGGATTACGCAAAATACCGCTACTGCGGCGACTGGCTCTTCTGGAGCCGGATCGCCCTCGGCGGACGGGTGGCCTATCTGGCCGAACCGCTCAATCGGTTTCGCCAGCACCACGTAAAAGTTTCACCACGAGCCAAAGCCGAAGGACTACAATTCATCGAAGGCAAAGAGGTGATCGAAACGCTGTTCCGGCTCACAGGCGTATCCTCCGCGTTCCGTCGCGCCGTGATCGGACGGTGGCTGCAACGCCTCGAACGATTCGGCGACACCGCACGACCGGAACTCTTTCGCCGGGTGCAAAGCCTCTGGCTCGCCGACTACCCGCATCCGAAACGCCTGCGCTGCTGGCGCCAATTGTACCACCTGCTGCCTCGTCCGTTCCGACGCTAAAACCACCCTCCTCTTCGCATGATCGAATTTCAGAAAAGAACGCTGGCCAACGGTCTGACCGTCATCGCACACGAAGACCTCTCGACCCCGATGGCGGCCGTCAACGTGCTCTACAAAGTGGGCTCGCGCAACGAAGCATACGACCGGACAGGTTTCGCCCACCTATTCGAACACCTGATGTTCGGCGGCTCGATCCACGTGCCGAACTACGACGAACCGGTGCAGCTGGCCGGCGGCGAGAACAACGCCTTCACCAACAACGACTATACGAACTACTATCTGGCCCTGCCCAAAGAGAATATCGAAACGGCGCTGTGGTTAGAGTCGGATCGGATGCTCTCGCTGGCCTTCAACGAAAAGAGCCTCGACGTGCAGCGCAAAGTGGTCGTCGAGGAGTTCGCACAACGGTATCTGAACCAACCGTACGGCGACATCTGGCTGCTGTTGCGGCCGTTGGCCTACGAACGGCATCCGTACCGGTGGGCGACGATCGGGCGGGAGATCGATCACATCCGCCGGGCGACGATGGAAGAGGTGCGGGCTTTTTTCGACCGCTACTACCGGCCGGACAACGCCATTCTGTCGATGGCGGGGGATTTGCCGCCCGAACGGGTTTTCGAGCTGGCCGAGAAGTGGTTCGGCGAGATTCCGGCGGGAGGATTCAAACCGGATTCGCTGCCGGCCGAACCGGAACAGACCGCTCCGCGGCGGCTGGAGGTGCGGCGACCGGTACCGGCTTCGGTGATCTACATCGCCTTCCACATGGGCGACCGGCGGAGCCGGGAATACACAGTGTGCGACGTGGCGTCGGACATCCTGAGCAACGGGACGTCGAGCCGGCTCTATCAACGGCTGGTTCAGGAGGCGAATCTCTTTTCGCAGGTGAATGCCTATGTCTCGGGGGATGTCGATCCGGGCTTGTTCGTCGTGACGGGCTATGTGATGGAGGGCGTGCCGGTGGAGCGGGCCGAAGCGGCTTTGTGGCACGAACTGGAGCTCCTCTGCACGGAACCGGTCGGAGCGTATGAGTTGGAGAAGGTCAAGAACAAGTTCGAAGCGACTCAGATTTTCAGCGAGTTGAATGTACTGAACAAGGCGATGAACCTGGCCTATTTCGAGATGTTGGGCGACGCGGCCCTGATTGACACGGAGGTCGCGGAGCACAACTCGGTGACGGCGCAGGAGATTCAGGAGATATCGCGCCGTTTGTTCCGCCGCGAGAACAGTTCGACACTGCTTTACCTGGCCGAGTCGGCGGAATAAACACCGCCGCGTCCTTTCACGTTCCACCGCCCCGGGCTACCGCCATCGGGATACGGGCGCGCCGGTGAACGTCAGCGGCAACGGTTACAGCTGGGCTTCCACGGTCAGCGGCACCAATGGCATGTACTTGGGTTTCTACGTGACGTGGCTCAATCCCAGCATTGCGGACGGCCACGCCTACGGTTTTCAGTTGCGTTGCCTCTCGGAATAAACGGGGCTGACACGGCCAATCGGGAGTGCGGCACGCACCGCCCGCCTGACGGAAGGGCAGTACCCTCAAACCACTGCGCGCCGAGCTTGGAGCTGGACAGAACCGTACCTTTCTTTCAAGAAAGGTACCCAAAGAACTTTCAAATAGCTAACGCTACGCCTTACGCTCCGCAAGACTCAGACTTCGTAAATCTCAAGATTTCGGTCGTTTGATGAACAGAAAAGTCTTATTCTCCGTCCCTTCGCGCAGCCGTTTGATGTTCTTCCGGTGGGTAATCAACAACACCACCGCGACCAAAACACCGAAAAGGAGTTTATAAGGCTGAAATCCGTCGACCAACAGAATATAGAACGGGAAAAGCACTCCTCCCGTCATCGATCCCAACGAGACATAGTGGCTCACCGCCAGCACGATCACAAACGTGGCCAGCCCCATCAGCATCGGTATCGGTGCAATGGCAAGCATACAGCCCGCCATCGTCGCCACCCCTTTCCCGCCTTTGAAACCGGCGAAAATCGGGAAAATATGTCCCAGAATCGCCGCCGCCGTCAGCCCGATTTTCAGGAAAAAGAGTCCGTCGCCCTGCAAGTCGGCCAGATGGGCCAACATCACCGCCCCATACCCCTTTGCCGCATCGATCACAAAGACCGGCAACGCCGCCCGACGCCCCAATACCCGAAGCGTATTGGTCGCCCCGGCATTATGACTGCCATACTCCCGCACATCGGTGCGGTAGAACCACCGCCCGATCCACACCGCACTGGGAATCGACCCCAGCAAATACCCGCCGATCAACAATAGACAGATGATCCAAATCATAATCGAATCTGTTTCAATAGCTTTCGTAATCCAATCGGCCGCCCCTCCGCGACCTCGTTTCACCGCTCCTCAGACCTTTTCGTCGCCCCCGAACCTTTCCCGAGAAACCACCCCTCACCCATTCCGCCCGCCCCGGGCAACCGCGGATATAGTAATGGCGCGCTGGGCGGCATCGGCTACTACGGTTACAGCTGGGCTTCCACGACCAGCGGGATCAGCGGTATATACTTGTACTTCAACGCGACGATATTCCGCCCCAGCGGCACGGCGGGTCGGGCCAACGGTATTCCGTTGCGTTGCCTCTCGGAATAAACGGGGCAAAACCCTACTCTGCAAAAGTAGGAAAAGCGCAGGGAATCGCAAAAAATACCTAAATTTGAACCGTTGCCGTCGTTCCACCAAGACCTCATGTTCAGAAAATTCTTCTTCACCCTCGGACAAATCTACCAAAGCTGGCTCGCCGCTCTGGAAAGCGTAGTCATCAACAAACTCCGCACCGGCCTCTCCCTCGGCGGCGTCACCATCGGCATCTTCGCCATCATCACCGTCTTCACCCTCGTCGACTCGATGGCCCTCCACATCCGCCAGGGGATCGAATCGCTCGGCAGCAACACCCTCTATGTCAGCAAATGGCCGTGGGAAGGGGGCGGAGAGTGGTGGAAATACAGCAACCGGCCGCAGGTCAGCCTCGACGAATACCGCGAGACCCAGGCCCTGCTGCCCCAGGCCGAAGTCGCTTTCATGACCAGTTTCAACCGTACGGCCCGGCACGGGAGCCTCTATGTCGACAACGCAACCGTGCTGTGCGTCAGCCACAACTACGACCGGATACAGACCACCGAGATCGATCAGGGACGTTACTTCACCCCCTTCGAATCGGCACACGGCAGCCGCGTCGCGATTCTCGGGCCGGAAATCGCCGAACAGCTCTTCGACGGGAGCGACCCCGTAGGCAAAACCATCCGCATCGGCGACATCAAGCTGCACGTGATCGGCCTCCTGGCCAAAGCCGGCAACAGCGTGGCCTTCAACAGCCTCGACCGGAGCATCCTGATCCCGCTGTCACTGACCGGCAATTTCATCAACCTGCGGTGGGCCCCGACCGACATGGTCATCACCGTCCCCGACGGAACCGATATGGAAAACCTCAAAGCCGAGGTCGGCTCCATCATGCGCCGCCTCCGGCGGCTCAGCCCCCAGACCGAAGACAACTTCGCCATCAACGAAGTCAGCATCATGAACAACATATTCGACGAGATGTACCGCAAGATCAACCTCGCGGGCGGCATTATCGGCCTCTTCTCGATCCTCGTGGGCGGCTTCGGCGTAGCCAACATCATGTTCGTCACCGTGCGCGAACGCATCGTTCAGATCGGCATCCAGAAGGCACTCGGGGCACGTCCCTATTTCATCCTCTGCCAGTTTCTCTTCGAAGCGATGATCCTCTCCGTGATCGGCGGAGCGATCGGACTCGCCATGGTCTACATCGGCACCCTGCTGGTCAACCACTTTTCCAACTTCACCCTCGTGCTGACCTTCAGCAACATCCTGCTCGGACTGACCATCGCGTCGATCGTAGGAGCCGTGGCCGGGCTCTTTCCCGCCTGGAGCGCCGCCCGGATGGACCCCGTTCAGGCCATCTCCCACACCTGATAAACTCGGATAAACGAGCTATCTTTGTCCCCTCGTAACCCCGTCGCGCACCCGTTACCGTTGCGCGACCCAACCCGAACGCTTATGAAAAACCGAATCACCCGCCCCTTCGGCCTCCTCGTCGCGGCACTCTTCGCCGCATCGTGCAGCCACGCGCCGGAGAGCGACGATCTCGCCTCGCTGGTCAATCCCTTTATCGGAACGGACGGCCCGGGAAACGTCTACCCCGGCGTCAGCGCCCCGTTCGGCATGGTGCAACTCTCGCCCGACAACGGCACCAGCGGCTGGGATCGGATCGCTGGCTACTTCTGGCCTGACACCACGATCGCCGGCTTCTCGCACACCCACCTGAGCGGAACCGGAGCAGGGGATCTGTACGATATCTCTTTTATGCCCGCCGTGCCGCCGTTCAAAACGGGGAAAGGCGAACTGGGCGTCTACTCCACCTTCCGCCACGACGACGAACAGGCACAGGCCGGGTATTACAGCGTGCTGCTGAAAGATTACGACACCCGGGTGGAGCTGGCGGCGACCGAGCGGTGCGGCATGCAACGCTACACCTTTCCGGTGACCGACCGGGCCACCGTCTTCGTCGACCTCTCCAAAGCCATGAACTGGGACTACACCATGGGTTCCTACCTGCGTGTGGTGGACGACCGGACGATCGAAGGATACCGTTTTTCCGAGGGGTGGGCGCCCGATCAACGGGTCTACTTCACGGCCCAATTCTCGCAACCCTTCGCCTCGTACACGATCGACACCGTGGTCTCGGTGCACCGCGACAGCACCTATAACGGCATCCGGAGCCACATCGGACGGTTCGTCTTCCGCACCACGAAAGAGAACCGTTCGGTAACGGTGCGGACGGCCATTTCGGCGGTGGACATCGAGGGAGCGCGGCGCAACCTGGCGGCCGAGATGCCGTCGTTCCATTTCGACAGCGTGCGCGCCGCACAACGGGCAGTATGGAACGCCGAACTCGCGAAAATCGAAGTCCGCGGCGGCACGCACGACGAACGAGTCTCTTTCTACACGGCCCTCTACCGGACGATGCTCGCCCCGACGCTCTTCGACGACGCGGACGGCCGCTATTTCGGGCCGGACGGTCGGATACACGCCGGTAAGGTGCCGGGCGAGGGAGGACACAACTACTCGACTTTTTCGCTGTGGGACACCTATCGGGCGGCCCATCCGCTCTACACCTTTACGCAGCCGGAACGGGTGAAAGAGATGGTGACTTCGATGCTCGACTTCTACGACCAGCACGGGATGTTGCCCGTCTGGCCGTTGTGGGGCAACGAAACGGACATGATGATCGGCTACCACGCGGTGCCGGTGCTGGTCGAGGCGGCGCTGAAAGGACTCCTGCCGGATTCGACGCTCGACCGGGTGCTGACGGCGTGCGTGGCGACGGCGAACCGGGACGACTATCGGGGAATCGGGCTCTATAAAATGTTGGGCTATGTGCCGGCAGACCTGGAAACAGAGTCGCTCTCGAAGACGCTGGAGTACGCCTACGACGACCACTGCATCGCGCAGCTGGCGCGGCGGATGGGGCGCGACTCGCTCTACAACGAATTCATCCTGCGGTCGAAGAGCTACATGAACCTCTACCAGCCGGCTTCGGGTTTCATGCAACCGCGGCTCTCGACGAACGAATGGCTGCCGGGCTTCGATCCGAAGGCGTATACGGAGCACATCACGGAGAGCAACGGCTGGCAATACCTCTGGGCGGTTCAGCAGGATGTCGAAGGGTTGATCCGCCTGATGCGGGGGCCAGAACAGTTCGAAAAGCGGCTGGACGAGATGTTCACGCTCGATCCGGAGGCGACGGACTCGCTGCCGATTTTCAGCACGGGGATGATCGGCCAGTATGCGCACGGCAACGAGCCGTCGCATCATGTGGCGTACCTTTACGATTACATCGGCAAGCCGGAAAAGACGCAGCGATATGTGTCGGAAATCATGCGGACACAATATGCGAACCGTCCGGACGGTTTATGTGGTAACGAGGATTGCGGCCAGATGTCGGCCTGGTATGTCTTCAGCGCGCTGGGATTCTATCCGGTGGATCCGGTGAGCCTGAACTATGCGATCGGGACGCCGCTGTTCGAGGAGTCGGTCATCCGGCTGCCGAACGGCAAGAGCTTTACAGTCCGTGCTCCGGGCGTTTCGGCGAAACGTTACCGGATCGAAAAGATGACTCTCAACGGACATCTGCTGAGCACACCGTTCCTGACCTGGCGGGACATCGTCTCGGGAGGCGAGTTGGACATCGTGTTGCGGGAAGAAGAGTAAAGAACCGGCATAGCCATTTCCCCACCGCAGGCACGAGGGTCTTACCCGACCGACCCATTTCCGCCAGCGCGCGGACAATGAATTGGGCCGTCGGTAACTTAAGGATGCGTAAGCATCCGTCGGAAGTTTTTCTGGTTCTCTTTGTTCACACCCGACGCTGCCAACGAGAGCAATGCGAACGTAGTTTGCAAATTGCCGAGCGGCGAGGAGGAAGGCGAAGCCAACGAGAACAGTTTGAGGCGGGACAAAGCTCGACCGCGCGCGACCGCTGGAGTAGGAAATCATTCGAACGCGTGATTCGCGTTTGAATAAGATTTCCGCCAGCGCGCGGACAGAGAATAGGGGTAGAGGCGGCCAGTTGAAATGCGCCAGCATTTCCCGTCCACGGG
>NZ_JBQIQO010000027.1:0-34037 GCF_056799795.1 Rikenella sp. | reverse complement strand
GTGGTTTTCCGGCGCGGGCGCATTGGGGTAATACTCGCATTATAGCGCCCCGCCGAGAAAACACAGCCCAACCAATCGGGCAGACACGGCCAGAGCATCCCGCAGGGATGCGCTCTGAAGTTTTTCTGGTTCTCTTTGTTCACAAAGAGAACAGTTCCGTACAGGGCAAAGAACAATAATCGAACAATTTATTTATCGATCCGTTTAAACGGCACGAACTTTCGCCCCCCCCCATCAAACCCCGCATTTTTATAGAACTCGACGAACGTCAGCCGCACCGGATGCACAAACGCCCCCAGCGCACTGATAAAGATATTCAACCCGTGGCCGATCAGCAGAATGATCGCCATCACGATCCAGCTCACGACCGGGATATTCCCGCTGAGCCCCACCGACAACGCATTGAACACCTGCGCGATGATCGCCCCCGCCAGCCCAATCGCGAAGAGCCGCACATACGAGACCAAGTCCCCCACCACCCCCGTCGCCATCTCGTAAGAGTTGTAGAGCCCCACCCCCACATTGACCAGCGGGTTTTTCTTCGGCGAGTTGAAGAAAAAGATCAGCAGCCCCGCAATTCCCAGCAGGACATAGAACACCACCCCCGGCGCATCCAATATCCCCCCCAGCGCCAATCCCCCCGTCACGAAGAGAATCACCCACCCCAGCGTCGACAAGCCGTAGAGAAAGCTCCCGTTCTGTTTCCAGCGGTTGAAGATGCGCAGAATCATCCCGAACAAGATCTGCGCCGCCCCCAGCCCCACCGCGACATTGAACATATTTTCATTCGAGACGAAGTATTCCTTGAACCTCACCAGCTCCGGCACCTTCGCCAGCTCGATACCGAAGACATTCCCCGTCAAGAGCCCGAAGAAGACCGTCGCTATATTGAGGAAGAGCGCCAGCCAGGCAAAATCCCGAAAACGCACCGGAATCTTGCGCCAGAAGAGCACGATCGCCAAGATGAACAGCACCCCGTACCCCGCATCCCCGAAACACATCCCGAAGAAGAGCATGAAGAACGGCGCAAAGAACGGCGTGATATCGATTTCGTTGTACCTCGGCAGCATATAGAGCGATCCGATCGGTTCGAACAACCGCGCAAAGAAATGATTCTTGAGTTTGATCGGCGGATTCTGTTCGACCCTCGCCTCCTCCTCCGCCCAGACCACCGGCTGGCCGTCGAGGAACTCCTCCAGCTTCGTTTTCAGCGGCGTCGGCACCCACGCCTCGACCACCTTCACCGTCCCCTCCGCATACTCCGTCCCCGCGTGCAGCGCCTCGTCGAACGCAATTCCGTTCTTCAGCTCCACATAATCGGCCCATATCCGATCCCGCGACAAAGCCGCCCGCGCAATCACCTCCTGTTTTTGCGCCTCCTCCCTCAGATAGGTTTCGATCTGCAACTCCTTCTGTGCAAACGTCATCTCCGGCGCGCGCAACTCGACCGCCGCCGTCCCCAGCCCGATCGCTTCCGAGGCCTCGCCCACCGGCTGCGCCACCACGAAATAGGTCATCCCCCCCAGGTTCTGCGCCACCACCTGAATCGGGTATTCCCACTCCCACTCCGTCCGGTACTGTTTGGTCGGCACCTCGAAAAAGCGGAGAGCAATCCCCTCGACCTCCCTGAGCCGCCTGATTTCCGCCGGGTCGAACTCGCCCCACATCGCCAGCCCGTCCAGCTCCGCCGTCGCCTTCATGCGAAGCGTTTCGAGCTGCGCGATGCGCTCCGTCGCCCCCTCCAACGCCTCGACCGCCTCTTCGACCGTATCGAAAGGGGCCACATCGCGTTTCTCCTCCTCGGCATCCTTTTCGGCCTTCCCCCGCTTGACCGCCCCGAGGCGCATGTAAGCATTTTTATACCGTTCGGCCCTGGCCATCCTCTCCCTCTGCTCCGTCGACGGCTCCCAGTCCGAGAGCGTCACATCCGCCACCCCCAGCTCCCGCAGGCGTTCCATAAACGATTCCACGTCGCCGTGGTACAAGACGACATTGAATCGGGTCATGCGTTCGATCATAAAGCAGCCTCCGTTTCCAGTCTGGATTTAACAATTTTCTGGGACGATTTCGAGAGGTTTTCCTCGTCTTCGAGGAAGCGTTTGATCTTCCTGATCGCCTCCTGATATCCCGGGATCTGCACCTTTTCGTACAGATTGACCTTCTGCGTGGTCTTCTTCCGCGCCCTTTCGAGCAGCTCCATCTTCCGTCGATAGAACTCGCTTTCGACGCCCAGCCGAGCCAGCTCCTTGAGAATCCTCATCCCGTCGGCGAGCCACAGCGGCGCACTGAACAGGTTGTACGGTTTCTCCTCATACTGAATATCTTCGAGCACCGGGATCTCGACCCCGGCGATTTTCTGCTCTCCGAACTTCACCTCCCTGACGGTAATCAACGACCGGTCGAACTCCCCCCAGAGCTGCACCATATAGTCGTACTCCCGCATCGTTCGGTCGAGCTGCTCCTGCAACTCCGCGACCCTGTCTTTGGCCTTTTTGACCTCAGAGCGCAGTGCCGACTCCTTGCTTTTGATCGTAGGCAAGGCTTTGGTTCTCATGGCGAGCTGTTTTCCGAGCTCGCCGAGCGCAGTTTTATTGAACTGAAACTTGATCATTCTAAAATAATTTTGCCTCGTAAAAGACAAGGCCGCCGGCAGCTTGAGGATGCGTCAGCATCCGTCGAAAGTTTGGCTTCGCGTTGCCTTAGGCTTCCTCGTGCTACCTCGGCATAGCCCGCAAGCGGTCTCTGCTCAAGTAACGCCGCTCGGTTCTTCAGAAAAAGAACAGTTCGAGGCGGCTCGAACTCGACAGTCGCCCGCCCGCGTAAAAGGGCATATTCTGCCGATTGGCGGCGAGCCAATCCGGCAAGAATGGCCGCGGGCGACTGAAATTGGGGTAGACACGACCAGCTTTCGCGTGCCGAGCGGTACCGCGCGCCACGCCTTAGGAGGAAAATCATTCAAAAACGCAATCGTTTTTGAATAAGATTTTCCAAGGCGCACGGACAAAGAGCGGTGCGAGGAGTTGGGCTGAGCTTCTGCGGCTCACAGAGCCGCGCGGGCCGAAGCCTCCCGCCGCGGAGGCCCGCAACTGACGTTGCTGTTGGGCCCCGCAGGCTTCGGCCTGCCCTCAAGCTCAACCCAAAGCACTGCACTGTGTCCGCCTCACTGCGGCTCCGCTTTCGCTCCGCCGTTTCCGTCGCCCGCTGGAATTTCATCTCGATTTTGCTACCGCAAAATGAGCGAAATCCCTCTTTAAGCGGGCGGGCGACGTTTTTTTGCGCGGGCCAAGTTTTTCGCGCGTCGTTCTTTGCCCGCGCGCTGGCGGAAATCTTATTCAAAGCGCATGACGCTTTGAATGATTTCCTACTTCAGCGGTCGCGCGCGGGTCGAGCTCTGTGCCGCCTCGAACTGTTCTTTTTCTGAAGAACCGAGCGGCGTTACTTGAGCAGAGACCGCTTGCGGGCTATGCCGAGTTAGCGCGAGGAAGCCTTCGGGCAAAAAGAACCAAAAAGACTTCAGAGCGCATCCCTGCGGGATGCTCTGGCCGTGTCTACCCGCACCAACCTCCCTTTGAACAAAAGAACGATAAATCGAAACTACGCCGTCTGCGTCGTCGGCCAATACTTCTTCAGTATGGCCTCCTTGATCGCCACCTCGCTCGGCGAGAAATACTTCGCGAACAAGCGCCACGCCGTATCCAGCATCTGCGTGATGTCGATATTGATATCGATGGCAAGTAATTCTTCCGAGTACTCCCGCGCAAAGTCCAGCGTCCGTTTGTCGTAATCCGACAAATCGAACCCATTCTCCAGCTTCGTCCGCGCATTCGCCGCATCCGAATACAAGCGCACCGCCGCATTCATCACCTGCGGGTGATCCTCGCGCGTCTTCTTGCCGATCACCAGCTGCTTCAAACGCGACAACGACCGGAACGGGTCGACGATCACCTTGCCGATCTCCGCATCATTGCGCAGGAACAGCTGCCCCTCCGTGATATACCCCGTGTTGTCCGGAATCGCATGCGTGATATCCCCGTCGTTGAGCGTCGTCACCGCCAGAATGGTAATCGACCCCCCGTTCGGCAACTGCACCGCCTTCTCGTAAATCTTCGCCAAGTCCGAATACAACGACCCCGGCATAGAGTCCTTCGACGGAATCTGGTCCATACGATTGGACACAATCGCCAGCGCATCCGCATAGAGCGTCATATCGGTCAGTAAGACCAAGACCTTCTCCCCCTTGTCCACCGCGAAATACTCCGCCGCCGTGAGCGCCATATCCGGCACCAACAAGCGTTCCACCGGCGGATTGTCCGTCGTGTTCACGAACGAGACGATCCGATCCAACACCCCCGCATTGTCGAACACCGTCTTATAATACAAGTAGTCGTCATTCGTCAACCCCATCCCCCCCAGAATGATCTTGTCCACCTGCGCCCTGAGGGCCACCATCGCCATCACCTGGTTGTACGGCTGGTTCGGATCCGCAAAGAACGGAATCTTCTGCCCCGACACCAGCGTGTTATTGAGGTCGATCCCCGCAATCCCCGTGGCAATCAGCTCGCTCGGCTGCATCCGTCGATACGGATTGACCGTCGGCCCCCCTATTTCGCGCTCCTCGCCCTCGATCGGCGCCCCGTCCAGCGGCTCGCCGTAAGCGTTGAAGAACCGCCCCGCCAGCTGGTCGCTCACCTTGAGCATCGGCGGATGGTGCAGGAACACCACCTCCGCATCGGTCGGAATCCCCTCCGTCCCCGCAAACACCTGCAACGTCACCGCATCCCCCGCCACCTTCACCACCTGCGCCAAACGCCCCCCCACCATCGCCAGTTCATCGTTCGCCGCCCCCTCCGCGCGGAGCGTCACCGTCGCTTTCGTAATCGCCGTCAGCTGCGTGTATATCTTCTGAAACCCTTGTGTCTCCATAATCGCCGTTAATTCTGTTGTTCGTTAAGAATAGCCTGCACCGCTTCGTAATGCCTGCGGAAATCTTCCCCCTCGAACGTCGAGAAGTTCATCTGCCGCAGCTCGTTGATCAGCCGTTTGTAGTACGCCACGCACTCCTCGAAATCCGCGAATCGGAACGTCCGGCCGCAAATGTCCATCACCAGATCGAACATATAGACCTGCCGCTCCATCGGACAGTTCGCGTCCGTCGCATCGAACGAGTCCTGTTGCAGAATGATGAAGTCCAGCAGCTCCGACTTCCAATACCTGTCGTGATACTCCACCGGCACCCCGTCGTCCCCCAGAATGTTGATCTGTTCGAACGCCTCCTTTCCCCGCTGCACCATCGCCTTGGACGCCAGCACCTTCGTCACCCAATCCCCCCCGTAGTTTTCGTCCAGATAGCCGATGATTTCCGGATACTCCAGGTACTTCGAATAGCTTTCCAGCGGGTCGATCGCCGGATAGCGCTTCGAGTCCGCCCTGGCCTGCGACAGCGCATAGAAACACCTCGCCGCTTTCTTCGTAGACTCCGTCACCGGCTCCTTGAGGTTCCCCCCCGCCGGCGACACCGTCCCGATGAAAGTCACCGACCCCGTCTCCCCGTTATTCAGGTAGACGAAGCCCGCCCGCGCGTAGAAGTTCGAAATGATCGCCGACAAGTCCACCGGAAAGGCATCCTGCCCCGGCAGCTCCTCCAACCGGTTCGACATCTCGCGGAGCGCCTGCGCCCAGCGCGACGTCGAGTCCGCCAAAAGCAAAACCTTCAGCCCCATCGCCCGGTAGTATTCCCCCAGCGTCATCGCCGTATACACCGACGCCTCCCTCGCCGACACCGGCATATTGGAAGTATTCGCGATAATCGTCGTCCGCTCCATCAGCTTCCGCCCCGTCCTCGGGTCGTCCAGCTCCGGGAACTCGACGAACGTCTCCACCACCTCATTGGCCCGCTCCCCGCACGCCGCGATAATGATGACATCCGCATTGGCCTGCTTCGAAATCCCGTGCTGCAACACCGTCTTCCCCGCCCCGAACGGCCCGGGAATAAACCCCGTCCCTCCCTCTGCAATCGGGTTGAACGTATCGATCGCCCGGAAGCCCGTCTCCATCGTCCTGAACGGCCTCGGTTTATCCCTGAACGCCGTGATCGGCACCTTCACCGGCCACCGCTGCATCATCGACAACCCATGCTCCACCCCGTCCGCATCCACCACCGTGGCGATCACGTCCGTAATCTTGTAATTCCCCGCCGTCGCAATCCACTTCAGCCGATACACCCCCTCCATTTTGAACGGCACCATGATTTTGTGCTGCAACCACCCCTCCGGCACCCACCCCAGCCAGTCGCCCGCCCTGACCTCCTGATTTTCAGCAGCGACCAGCGGCGTAAAGTCCCATCTCGACTCGAAATCCAGCGGTGCATTGTACTCCCCCCGCTTGAGGAACACCCCCTCCATCGCCTTCAGGTCGTTCTGCAAACCGTCGTAGATGCGGGTCAGAATCCCCGGCCCGAGCGTCGCCTCGAGCATATGCCCCTCGAACTCGACGCGCGTCCCCCCCCTTAAGCCCCTGGTGCTCTCGAACACCTGCACATAAGCCCGGTCTCCGATCACCTTGATGACCTCGGCCATGAGTCTGACCCCTCCGTCCATCAAGATGTAGCAGATTTCGTTCTGCGACACCGGCCCCGACGTTTTCACCGTGACCAGATTGGCAATAATGCCGATCACTTCACCCGTAGTTTTCATAGTATGGTTCTATTCATTTTTACATTTTCAATCCGCTCCTCCGCCCCTCACCGCCTCGCCGTGGCCCTTCCGATCGCCTCCGCCTCCGTGAGCCCCGCCACCAGTTCTCGAAACTCCTCCCGTCCCCGTCCCGCCTCCAACGCCGTCCAGCGATAGAGAATATTCAACCGGATCAGGTAATCCATCACCCTCCCCACCCCGAAATAGTCCTGCTCCGCCAAGTCGTCCGCCATCCTCACCCGCAGCGCATCCATCCTCCGCTCCCGTTCCACGAAATCCTCCGTCTCCAAGACCTGCAACACCTCCTCCGTGTACGGAAAACGATCCCTCATCCCGAAATCCTGCGCCAGCCCGCTGACATACGCCTCTCTGAGCTCCTGCCGCTCCTCCACGATCATCCTCGCCCTGACCTCCGCCGGCCACCCCAGCTGCCTCGCCTTGTAGGCCGCCACGATATTCCGCACCGTCCGGTCATACTCCGCCCACCGCCGCAAGAACTCCGGCAACCTCGCCACGAGCCCGAACCATCCGCTCCCCTCCGCCGTCCCCTCGCAGACCCGGTAGAAATTCAGGAACAGCTCCCGTTCCAAGTCCTCAACACTCAGCGGCGCCAACTCTCCCGCCCCCTCCTCGGCCTGCCCTCCCCGGAAGCGTTCCACCACCGCCCTGATCGCCGCCGGAACAGCCAGCTCCTCCTCCCTCGCCGCCATCTCCTCCGGCAGCAGCGTGCCTTCTCCCTCCCCCTCGACCGTGCGATCCACCAGCAGCGCCACCTCCTTGTGCGAGAGATTCCCCAGCACATTGAACGGCATCCCCGTCCGCTTGACATACCCCACGATATTCAGAATATCGTAGTACGTGTACAAGAGCTCCACGGCCCTCCGATCCGCCGGCGCCAACTCCCCGAGTATCGTCCGTTTGATCTCCGGCACATCGATTTTGAGCCCCCCCGCCGCAGCCGCCTCTATATCGAACGGATACTCCGTCAGGCCCGCCACCAGATAGTAATACTGCATAATTCGCTGATCCTAAAAGACAAAAACTACTTCTTCTCCGCCGCCTCATCCCCGAACAGCAGCCCCGCCACCTTCGGCCGCAGGTACGAACGGAACAACGCGTCGAAATCGGCATCCGAGAACCCGATATAATATCCCCCCTCCCTGACAGCGATCCGGAACGGCACCTTCACGCGTGCATCCGTCCAGACCTCGATCCCGTTTTCCGCCCCGAAACGTTCGGCCAGCGCACTCCTGACCGCCTCGACGAGCTCTCCCCCCTGTGCCTCCGGCAGCACGACCCCGAGTCCCTGTGCGGGATCCATCCGCGCCACCGCCTGCACCGCGAGCTCCTTGATAAAAGAGCCATCCCTCCACGCCTCCGCCACCTTCGGCGTCACGACCTCCATCTGCACCATCCCCTCGATCTGCTGCCTGAGTGCGCTTTTGAGCTGTCCGGCCGCCATCCTCACCTCGTTTTCGGCATTGGCCACCAACTGTTCGGCCGCCTTCTCCGCCGCCGCGACAATCTCTTTCGCCCTTTCCTGCGCCTCGGCCACCACGCGTTGGGCCTCCCGTTTGGCCTGTTCGCGCACCGCTTCCGCCTCGGCCCGCCCTTTCGAAAGTCCCTCGTTATAGAGTTTTTCGGTGAGTTCTTGCAATTTGTTTTCCATGATCCGTCTGAATATGATGCGTATTTATTTGCACTTTATGTCCGTATCCTGTTTTCTCTCCTCCCCGCAGGGTGTCCCCCCTCGAAAAGTCCGGGCATCCGCCCCGGGCTACCGCAGCGATGCCAATGGTACCCTGCACTTTGTCTGTAGCTACGGATATGTTTGGTCTTCCAAGACGAACAATATTCGCAGCCACAACCTGCATTTCAGTGCACCGTGGCTTAATCCCAGCTATGCGTATTACCGTGCCAACGGTTATCAGTTGCGTTGCCTCTCGGAATAAATGGGGGCAAATGCTCCGCCCCGGGCTACCGCGGCCCGAATACAAGCGGAGCATTAAACCTCGTCGGCGGTAACGGCTTCAGTTGGTCCTCGGTCACAACCGATAAATTTAGCAGTCCGTTTTTACGTTTTACTACGACTACCCTTAATCCTTGCTACGCAGATCACCGTTCCTTCGGTGTTCAGTTGCGTTGCCTCTCGGAATAAACGGGCGCTCCCCGGGCTACCGCAATCCGCTTTCAGGCATTCTGATGAGCGTCAGCCACGAAGGTTCCACTTTATCCTCCACCGTCAACGGAACGAACGTTCTGTTTTTGTTTTCCACCTCCGGCGCCCTCGACCCCACTCACACCTACTTTCGCGCCACCGGTTTTCAGTTGCGTTGCTTCTCGGAATAAACGGTGCCGCGTGCCCGCGGTGGGCAAAGGGCTGGAACTACCCTAAGTAACTGGCCGCCTCTACCCAAAAGCTATCTGGAACTACCCCAAGCGGCCGCCTCTATCCTATTTTATTGCGACTTTGGCGGCCGGGAGGTACGGCAACTCTCGGCGCGCAAGCGGCGTGTTGCGGGCCTCCCGGGCGTCCGGCCCGCGCGACCCAAAGGGTCGCAAAAGCTCGGCCTATTTCGTACTGAGCACGATAATAGTCCGCCGCTCGGAGTGGCGGCGAACTGCGCGGCTCTGCGAGCCGCAACTGCACTGACTCGTTCACCGCCCAAAGCTGTCGTGTTCGGCCTGTCGCCCATCCCCCCGAGCGGCAAAGCCGCTGGGCGACAGGGCCGGCGACCCTAAAGGGTCGCAAGAGCACAGCCCAAAAGTTTAGCCCAACTCTCCGCCCATTCGTCCTCGCCGAGGCCGGCGGCTCAAAGAGCCGCAAGAGCACAGACAAAGGCCTCCCTATTCACCGCCCCAATTCTGTAAGATTCGTCCTCGGCACGCCCCATTCTGCGAGGTGCGTTCTCGCCCGCAGCCAGCGGAGAACGAAGACGGAGCGAAAGCGGAGTATTTCGGCCCTCCGCATCCGGGGGCTGCGGGCCGACCGTTGACACGGGGACTCAGCTACTCGCTTTCGGCCCAGATTCCAGCCCAACCCACCGCCCCAGCCAAGCCCCATGCTCGGCCCAGCGCGGCGGGAAAACCGTAGCCGGTTTTCCCGCCCAAACCAGACACAGCCCAGTTCTCCGCCCCGTGTCAGCCTCACTGCGGCTCCGCTGTCGCTCCGCCACTCTTTCGCGCGCCTTGCGCGATTCACTCTATTTCGGCTCACCGCCGAAATAGTTGAATCGCTTCTTTAGGCGGGGCGCGCGAATTCTTTTCTCGTCGCTCGCTGGGATTTCATCTCGATTTTGCTGTTGCAAAACGAGTGAAATCCCTCGTTTACGCGGGCTGGCGACGGAGTTTTGCACGCCATTCTTTGTTCGCGCGCCTTGGGAAATCTTGTCAAAACGTGCTTGCACATTTTGACGATTTCCCTCTTTAGGCGGGGCGCGCGCCTGCGCCGACAGGAGGGTACTGCCCTCGGGCCGGGCAGGCCCCACGTCCCGTGGACGGGAAATGCTACGCATTTCCACTGGCAGCCTCTACTCCCGTTCTTTGTTCGCGCGCGGGCGGAAATCCTTACCCCACCAAACAAGTCCCCCGCCAACCGCTACTGATGCTGCGGTCGGAGCAAATCCGCCACCGTCTTGACCGGCGCGAACGTCGAGATCGGTACCTCCACGAAGACCGTCGTCCAGTCCGCCATCGCCCCGTTCCAGAGCCCCGGCAACTCCTGCGCCCTGAGCGGCCGTCCGTCCTTGCTTTTTTCCGAGATGAATCCCGTCCTCTTATCCACAAACCGCGCGAGGTCGAACTTCCGCCCCCTGAAATCCCGCACCGCACAGACCAGATCCACCGGATTGAAATGCGTGCCACCCCCCATCAAAGCCCCGCGCGCCTCCGGATCGATCTGCGACGACTCCGCAATCTGGAGCGACAGCGCCCCCCGCACCCCCATCGACGTCTCCGCCCAGAACGGCCCCCCGCCCGGTTCCCCCTCGTTCCGCACCATGCCGCACACCCGGATCGGCCGATCCAACACCCGCCTCAAATCCTCCAGCGTCGGTTCGAACCCCTCCGGAAAGCGGTAACACAACTCCCGTTCGACAAACCGCCACACCTCCTTCCGGAAATCCCCCTCCGCCGCGAAGCCCGCCGAATCGATCTTCTTCAGGTAGAGGAACACCTGCTGCTGCAACTCCAGCGCCACCTCTCCCAACGCCTTCTTATACAACACCGTATCCTCCTTCAAGTGATCCGGCACCACATTGTCCACCGTTTTGATAAAGATCAAATCCGCATCGATCCGGTTCAGATTCTCAATCAACGCCCCGTGTCCCCCCGGCCGGAAGAGAATCTCCCCCTCCTCGCCCGCACCCCCCACCCGGAACGGCGTATTGTCCGGATTCACCGCCACCGTATCCGTCCCCGGCTCCTGCACCGAGAACGAGACCTCATACTCCACCCCGTACTTCGCCGCAAACCCCGCGCTTTTTTCCTCCACCAGACGTTTGAAATCCTCCATATGCTCCGGCGACACCGTGAAATGGATCCTCGCCGGATTTCCGCCATAGAGCGCCACCTCCACCAAATGCTCCTCCATCGCCGTGCGCCCCCCGTCCCCATACCGGTGGAACTTGATGAGCCCCTTCGGCCTGCTCCCCAGCCCCAAACCCGTCCCCGCCGCCGCATCCCCCTCCACCATAGCCGCCACCACCGCCCTCGGATCCTTCATATCTCCCCCCAGCGCCACCAGCTCCTCATAGAACGCAAACCGTTCGATCCCCGACAACACCCTCTCCACCGTCGCGCTCCCCTTCCCCTCCGCCACATACTCGTACAACTCCTTGAACATCCTCGACGCCGCCCCCGACGCCGGCACGAACTTCTCCACCGCCAATCCCGCCACCGCCCGTCCGTACAGCCCCGCCAACACCTGCGCCCGTTCCGGATCGAGCTTCATAATCCCGTCCCCCGCCACCGCCGCCCGGTCGATTTTCAGGAACGGAAACCCGCTTCTGAAATTCTCCAACTGCTCCTCCACCCGCTCCCGATCCGTCCCCCGAGCCGCCATCCGCTCCAAGTCGTTCTGAGTAAATACAGCCATATCGAAAAAGGAATAATCGTCCTCGAAGTTAGTCATTATTTTTAAATTTGCACACACAAACCCCAATCGACCCGAAAAGATGAACAAAATATCCGAGAATTATGCCCTCCTCGCCCACAACACCTTCGGTCTGGAAGCCCGCGCCGCCCACTGGGCCGAATTCCGCGATACCGAGGAACTTCGCAGCCTCATCAAGACCTGCCGGACGAACCGCTGGCCCTGGTACGTGGTGAGCGGCGGCAGCAACCTGATCCTGACCGGCCATTTTCCCGGCCTGATCCTCCACCCGACCGGCTCCCGGATCACCCTCGTCGAGCCCACCCTGGTTCGAGCCGACGCCGGCGTCGTTTGGGACGACCTCGTCGCCTGGAGCGTGGAACGCGGCCTGGGCGGTCTGGAGAACCTCTCCGCCATTCCCGGATACGTGGGCGCCGCCCCGGTTCAGAACATCGGCGCCTACGGTTCCGAAGCCAAAGACACCATCGAGACCGTGGAATATTTCGACACAGAGCGTCTCGAAACCGTCCGTCTTTCCTCCTCCGCCTGCGGTTTCGGCTACCGGGAATCCATCTTCAAAGGCCCTCTTCGGGGTCGCGCCATCGTGACCGCCGTCGAATTCCGCCTCATTCCGGAACAGGAGGGGTACACCTATAATATAAGGTACGGCGACCTGCACGACCGGGTGACGCTCCTCGGCGGCCCGAGCCTCTCTCACGTGCGCTCCGCCGTGACAGCGATCCGGAACGAGAAGCTCCCCGATCCGTCCGTATCGGGCAACGCCGGGAGTTTTTTCAAGAATCCCGTGATACCGGCCGCTCAGGCCGAGGAGTTGAAGTCACAACATCCCGACCTGCCCCTCTACCCGACAGGCGAAGAGGGTAGCGTGAAAGTAGCCGCCGGGTGGCTGATCGACCGAGCGGGTTGGAAAGGTTTCCGGAGCGGCACCGTCGGCGTCCATCCTCGCCAGGCCTTGGTCTTGATCAACTTAGGCGGCGCGACCGCCCAGGAGATTTTGCAACTTTCCGACCAGATCATCGCCGACGTAGAATCGAAATTCGGGATCCTCCTTTCGAAAGAAGTGAACGTCTTGTAAAAGCGGCGCCTCCTACAGCCTCAGGCGCGCGGACAAAAGGTTGGGCCGTCGGCAGCTGGAGGATGCGAAGCATCCGTCTAAAGTTTTTTTGGTTCTTTTTGTTCACAAAAAGAACAGTACCCTCCCGTAGCCAAAGATGCGCGCCGTCGCCTAAAGAAGCGATTCAACTATTTCGGGTAGCCGAATATAGATGAATCGCGCAGGCGCGCGGCAAACGCGGCGGAGCGACAGCGGAGCCGCAGTGGGGCTGACACAGGGCCGAGAACTGGGGCGAGCTTGGGGCTGTGTCTGTTTTGGGCGGGAAAACCGCAATCGGTTTTCCCGCCGCGCTGGGCCGAGCATTTGGCCGAGCATCTGCGGCTCTTTGAGCCGCGCAGTTCGCCGCCACCCCATGCGGCGGACTGCAACTCGACAGAGCTCGTTGCATTCGCCGCTGGCGGCGAACCTCGCAAAATTGAGGCGGTGGATTGGGCTGAACTCTTGCGACCCTTTAGGGTCGCCGGCCTCGTCGCCCAGCGGCGAAGCCGCTCGGGGGAGTGGGCGACAGCCCGAACCCGACAGAATTGGGGCGGGAATAGGTTGTTGCTTATGCGACCCAACGGGTCGCGCGGGCCGGACGCCTCCCCACGGGAGGGACGCACAGCGTCTTTTACTGGCCGCCTCTACCCCATAGCAGCACCTCCCGGGCGTCCGTCCCACCAAGGTCAAACCAAAGTAGGGTAGAGACAACCAACAAAACGCCCTGCGGGCACCGCCCCGGGCTTCCGCGGCAGCGGCGAAGGCGCGATGGACAGCGCCGGCGAACACGGCGCCAGTTGGTCTTCATCCACCGACGACACATCCGCCCAATACATCGCATACCGCACCCACTATTTCAACTCCAGCCACTCCGACCGCCGCTCCTACGGTTTTCAGTTGCGTTGCCTCTCGGAATAAACGGGGCCGCTCGGCACCCGAATACTGGCTGGAACTACCCCAAGAGACAGCCTCTACCCCAAGCAACTGGCCGGGTCTCTACCCTAAATACAAGACAGCCTCTACCCCAACCAACGGCCAGGTCTACCCTAAATAAAGGCCGCCTCAACCAAACCGACCCGCCGCCTCTACCCCAAAGCGGGCCGAAGCCCCTTGTCAGAGCACCCCCCTCAAAACTCCCTCGGAAATCCCTCAAAAAGCCCCACGAACCCCGCGCCACCCTACCCCCATTTTCCCTATCTTTGCCCCGCCATGAAATTCAACCGCATCACCCACTATATCAAGCCCAGTTTTTGGATCTTTCTGGTCATCTCCGCCCTGCTGTGGTACATCACCCAACTCGGCTACCGCTACACCACCGAGATCCCCCTCTCCGTCGAAGTGACCAACGACTTCTCCTCCCGTCTGTGGATCGACCAACCCCGCACCACCATCCACTGCCGCGCCGAAGGCGTCGGGAGCAAACTCCTCGCCCACAAACTGCACCTGGCCGACCGCCTCGTGATCCCCATGTCCCAACTCACCCTGGTTCCCGTTCCCGAGAGCGACGAACTCTTCCGGATCGATAAGACCTCCCTAACCGGCGCCCTCGCCGCCGCCGGGAAAGAGCTCCGGATACTCGAAATCCTCGACACCGCCCTCACCATCCGCGTCTCCCCCGTCGAGACCAGACGGCTGGCCGTCCTCAGCCGCATCGACATCGACCCCGCCCCCCAGCACATGCCCATCGGCCAGCCCCGGTTCCGGCCCGACTCCGTCGACGTTCGCGGCCCCCGGAGCCTGTTAGACAGCCTCTCCGGCATCTACACCCGCCCCCGTCGGATCAGCGACGCCAAAGGCACCCTCAGCGGCCACATCGAACTCACCCCCCCCGCCGGCACCCTGCTCTCCGAACGCCAGACCGACTACCGCATCGACATCGTGCCCTACACCCAGCACACCCTCGACCTCCCCGTCCGGATCGAACACCTCGAGAAACAGACCCAAGCCATCGTCATCCCCGGGCGCGTGCGCGTGACCCTGAACGTCCCCCTCCGCGACTACGAACGGATTCGCGAAGAGCAACTCCACGCCTACGTCGACTACCGCGACGCCCTCCACCAGCCCAGCGGCCGCAGCGAAGTGCGGATCGACTCCCTACCCCTCGGCACCGAAATCCTGCGCATCGAACCCCAAGACGTCGAAACCTTCTTCACCCGCCGGCCATGACCCCTCCTCCTCCCCTGCGTATCGGCCTGACCGGCGGCATCGGCAGCGGCAAAAGCACCGTCGGCCGGCTCCTGCAACTCCTCGGCATCCCCGTCTACAACGCCGACCTCGCCGCCCGTCGGCTCATGGAGCACGACCCCTCCTTGCAGGAAGCCATCACCCGCCACTTCGGCCAAGAAACATATATCACTGAGAATCAGACCACGAAACTCAACCGACCCTATCTCGCCAGCCAGGTATTCGGCCACCCCGACCGCCTCGCCGCCCTGAACCGCCTGGTACACCCCGCCGTCGAACGCGACTTCGAACGCTGGGCCGCCCAGTGGGCTCGACATCCCTCGCCCCCCCCCTACATCGTCGAAGAAGCCGCCATCCTCATCGAATCCGGCGCCCACCGGCTGATGGATCGCATCGTCACCGTCACCGCCCCCGAACCCATTCGCCTCCAACGGATTATCCAACGCGACCGGACCACCCCCGCCGCCGCCCGCGCCCGGATCTCCGCCCAGCTGAGCGACCCCCAACGCGCCTCCTACGCCGACTTCACCCTCACCGCCGACGACCGGCAACTGCTGATCCCTCAAGTGCTCGCCCTCCACACCACCCTGTGCCGCGAAACCGCCGCCATCCGGAATTAGGAAATTTTGCTACCTTTGTTCCCCGCGAGGCAGCCCATCGAGCCGCCTCGACGAACCAGAAAAACTACAAGACAACCAATACGTTATGGAACTGAAAGAGATTTTAGCCGTATCCGGCACCCCGGGTCTCTACCGCTACGTGGCACAAGGCAAAGGGGGGATTATCGTAGAATCGCTGGCTGACGGCCGTCGTACCATGGTCGGCGGCACGACCAAAGTGAGCGCCCTGGGCGACATCGCCATCTTCACCACCTCGTCCGAAGTGCCGCTGGGCGATCTGTTTCAGACCATCTACGACCGGCAGGGCGGCCAATCCGTCGCCGTGACCTCCAAATCCAGCCCCGACGAACTGCGCACCTTCATCTCCTCCGTGCTTCCGGACTACGACACCGAACGCGTCCACCAGTCCGACATCAAGAAGATCGCCCAGTGGTACAACCTCCTGATCGCCGCCGGGATGACCCGCTTCACAGCCGCCGACGAAGCTCCTGCCGAAGGAGGCGAACCGACCACCGAAGCGCCGAAGTCGGCCAAAACGACGAAGACCGGCACGAAAGCAGCCCCCAAGAGCAGCGCCACCCAGCGGACACCGAAAGTGAGCGGCGCCAAGACCGCCTCGGTCAAGAACACCACCGCCCGGAAAGCGCAGTAGCCTGCCGCATCGAGCAGATTCCGAGCACATAAATAGCAGACGCCGAGTCGCCTCCACTTTGGGTCGACTCGGCGTCTTCCTTTTCGCTCCACACCCCACGCAGCCCTCATGTCCGGCTCAGCACTTCGACCGCGTCGTCTCGTTCTGCGGGACGCAACTCACACGCGCAGCCCTCATGTCCGGCTCAGCACCCGGTTCAGGCACGAGCCCACCCGTTTAGGAATAGCCCATTTGCAGCGCCCCGTCCCGTTTTCGCCAGCCCCTCGTCCCCGCCCCGGGCAACCGCTACGCAAAGTCAGGCGTGCCAGGCAGCGTCAGCAACTTCGGTTTCATCTGGTCTTCCACAGTCAGAGAAGGCGCTGGCGTGCACTTGAATTTCGACATGACGAACCTCAATCCCGGCAATGAAGCGTACCGTTCCTACGGTCTTCCGTTGCGTTGCCTCTCGGAATAAACGGGCAGGAGAGCTTTCGACGGAACCGATTGGGAACTTAGAACCCGGACTTCTACTCATTTTTTTCATTCGAATTTTGAGAATCACGCGGCCCGCCCCGGGCTGTCGTGATGCGGGTAACGAAGGGCGATTAGGCGATCTGATGTACGTCGGCAGCTACGGATACAGCTGGTCATCGACGGCTAGCGGCACAAATGGCATATACTTGTATTTCTGCGCGGCGTGGATCGATTCCAGCTTCGCGTACCCTCGTACCTACGGTTTTCAGCTGCGGTGCCTCTCGGAATAAACGAGGACGAGAGGCACGCGAAAGATGGCTGGAACTACCCTAAGTAACCGACCACCCAACCCTGCATTTAAATTGCATCACTGCGGCTCTCTGAGCCGCGCGGGCCGAAGCCACCCCAAGCGTAGGCCTGCAACCTCGCGGAGCTAGTTTCCGGCCACGCTGGCTCCGACCCTTAATATTCACTCTTGGCTAAAACAGGCCGGACGCCCGAAGGTACTATCATGGGGTAGAGGCGGCCAGTAAAAGACGCTGTGCGTCCCTCCCGTGAGGAAGCGTCTGGCCCGCGCGACCCAAAGGGTCGCAGAAGCAAAGCCTATTCACCGCCTGTTTATCACCACATTCTGTCGGATTCGGCCTGTCGCCCCACTCCCCTGAGCGGCTTCGCCGCTGGGCGACAAGGCCGGCGGTTCGGAGAACCGCAAGAGCACAGCCCATTCGTCCTCGGGCGCGCTACTCGCTCTCAGCCTATAGCTGTTCGCCACCACCCCACGCGACGGACTGCGCGGCTCAAAGAGCCGCAGAAGTTTAGATAATAGTTCGTCCCATTCGCCACCTAAAGCTCTCGGGATCGCCCTCGGTGTACTATTCGCTTTTGATTTAAGCAGTTCGCCGCCAGCGGCGAATGCAACGAGCTCCGACGAGTTGCAGTCCGCCGCGTGGGGTGGCGGCGAACTGCCCGGCTCAAAGAGCCGCAGAAGCTCGGCCCATTTGGTTTCGGACTTTCGTCCAATGCTGTCGGGTGCGGGCTGCGGCGTCCGGCCCGGGCATCGAAGATGCCCCGCCGCAAGCCCGGCGGCTCTGCGAGCCGCAAAAGCTCAGCCAACAGCTCGGCCCAGCGCGGCGCGAAAACCGTAATCGGTTTTCGCGCCTGAAGAACAGGCACAGCCCCAAGCTCGACCCAGTTCTCTGCCCCGTGTCAGCCTCACTGCGGCTCCGCTGTCGCTCCGCCACATTCCCGTCGCCCGCTGGGATTTCATCTCGATTTTGCTCACCGCAAAACGAGTGAAATCCCCTTTTAGGCGGGCGGGCGACGGATTTCGCGCGCCTGCGCGATTCATCTATATTCGGCGCGAGCCGAAATAGTCGAATCGCTTCTTTAGGCGGGGCGCGCGGCTTTGGCTACAGGAGGAGACTGCCCTCGGGCCGGGCAGGCCCCGCGTGCCCGCGGTGGGCAAATGGCAGCCTCAGCCCAACTCTTTGTTCGCGCGCTGGCGGAAATCTTATTCAAACGCAAATCATGCGTTTGAATGATTTCCTACTCCAGCGGTCGCGCGGTCAGGCTCTGTGCCGGACAGAACTGCCCTGCGCGGGCGGCGGTCGGTTAGTAAAGCAAAGACAACCCTAACAAAACGCCCGATGGGCGCACCGGCGGGACGGAGCAATACTGCGTATCGCTTAACCTGTTCGGCCCAGTTCTTGGTGCGCGCCTGGGGAAATCTTGTCAAAACGCGCCAGCGCATTTTGACGATTTCCTGCTTAAGGCGTGGCGCGCGTTTGTCCTACAGGAGGGGACTGCCCTTACGCCGGGCAGGCGGTGCCTCCCGGCACTCGGAAGGGGCAGCCTCGGCCCAAATCTTCGCCCCATTCTCTGTCCGCGCGCCTTGGGAAATCTTGTCAAAACACGCAAGCGAGTTTTGACGATTTCCCTCTTAAAGGCGAGGCGCGCGGCTGTCCTACAAGAGGGTACTGCGCTCGGGCCGCGCGGGCCCCACGTCCCGTGGACGGGCGAAACTGCGTTTCGCTGCGGCAGCCTCTGCTCTACTCTGTCTCCCGTTCTCTGCTCGCACGCCGCTCACACCTCGAACTCCACCTCGCCGAAGTATTCCGGCACATGGAAATTCGGTTTTTCCGTGCCGATCGGCCTCCACGACAGGAAATGCGGCTGCGAGAGATCATCCCCGCACTTGTAGACATTCGCCCGCGCCCGCAGCCCGTCCAGCGAGCCGAAATCGTGCGCGAAGAACGCCCCCGCCGGAATCTCCGCCTCCAGCGTCCATCGATTATCCCCCCTCCGCTCCTCGAACGGCTCCCCGCCCAGCGACGCCCGCCGCACGATCAGCCCCATAATCTCCTCATCCGCATGCCGCACCTCCGGTTTCGTCTTCCGGAACCCCAGCAGCGCCCGCCCGATGCAATTGAACTCAAAGTTATAGTACCCCCTCTCGTCGAACGAGATGAAGAACTCCACCGCCGAATCCGTCCACACCGGCCCGTTGTCCTCCGCGACCCTCGCCATCGTGCAGCCCTCCTCCACCTCGAACCGCAAGAGCAGCCTCTTCCCGTCATGCCCCGCCGCAAACCTCACCCGCGGCGCATACGGATATTCCGCCGCCCAGTTGTTGCACGCCACCTCCTGCATCGGGAGCCCCTCCAGCGAGCTCCCCGCCTCGATTTTCCGAATCTTAAGCATACCGTTCCAATATTTCTTTTACAATCCGCTGCATATCCGCATACTGCGCCTCCATACTCTGCAACAACCGGTACTGCGCCCGCGTCCGCACCAGGTTGTGCTCCGGCGACTTCACCTTGTAGTATCGGTCACCGTCGATGTAGTCCATCAGGAACCGCAGCACCTGTTCGTAGGTGATATACCGGGCCGAAAAAGCGAGGTATTCCGCCTCCTCCGGCGTCAGGAAAGCGTGAGCCTCAGAGAGATACCCCTCCGTATAGGCCTTGAAAATCGCGATATCCATCGACACCCGGTCGAGATCCGCATCGTCCTCCGCCCCCGTGTTGGTGTACGACCGCATCGCGTCGCCGTAGTCGTTGAGACACGTCGCCGAGAGCACCGTATCGAGGTCGATCACACACAACACCTCCCCCGTCTTGCCGTCGAACAGGATGTTATTGATTTTCGTATCGTTATGCGTCACCCGCGTCGGAATCACGCCCGTTTCGACCAACGACCAGAACCGGAGCATCTCCTCCCTCCGCTCCTCGATCCAGCCGATCTCCCGGGCCACCTCTTTGACACGCCCCACGCGGTCTTCGGCCAGCGTCTCGTCCCACTGCCGGAATCGATATCGGATGTTGTGGAATCCGGGCAGAATATCGGTCAGCGACTCCCGGAAATCGGCCAGCATCGCCTGAAACAGCCCGATCCCCTTTCCGCCCTGAAAAGCGAGCTCCGGCGTATCGGCCTGCTGATACGCCGCCGTATCGGCGATAAATTCGCAAGCGGCCCAATATTCTCCCTCAGCATCGAGGAAATAGAGTTCTCCGTCCTTTGTCGGCGTGACGGTGAGCGCCTCTCGCCGGGGATCTCCGCCCCGAGCCTTGATCTTGGTTTTCAGGTGGTCGGTCACCCGGCGGATGTTCTCCATCATGGCCGGGATATCGGTGAAAATATGGCGGTTTTTCCGTTGCAGGATGTAGTTCGGAGTAGTTTCAGCCTCGGTTTCGATCAGGAAGGTGTCGTTGATAAATCCTTCGCCCAGCGGACGCACCGTCCGGACGTCGCCGTCGATGCGAAACTGTTCGGCGATAGCGCGCAAATCGGTATTCATCAGGAGGTTAAATGGTTTTTAAAGGGGTTAGTATTCCAAAGGATTCCGCCCGACGGAGAGAGTCGGTCTCCCGGTCGGACGGTTAAAGATAGTGACTTTTTCGGAAAGACCCTCCCTCGGCCGCCGGCTTTTGAGTGCCTCTGGGCTACGCGCCACGGACCGCCCCGGGCTACCGTCATACAAACTCCGGGACACTGGTATATATCGGTTGTCACGGATTCAGCTGGTCGTCCACAACGAATGACATTGATGGAGCGTATCTGACATTCAGTACCGCCGATCTTGAGCCCAGTTTTGTAAACAGCCGTACCTACGGTTTTCAGTTGCGTTGCCTCTCGGAATAAACGCCGCGGGCCCGCGGGAGGCAAAGAGCTGGATTTGAGGATAGAAACTACCGATAAAGTACCCCGCCGCGAAAAACAAAGCGAGGCATGGAAAAAGATTTCCATGCCTCGCGCCTCCCCGCTCCTCCGAACCCTACCGGATCGGAGAGCGACTATCCATCGTACTCCTCTTCGCCTCCCTCCAAATCATCCATATCCTTTTGATTCTCAACCAGCTCCTTCGCCTTCCCGTAGAGATCGTCCGCCCGCTGCCGCAACGCCGCATCGTCCGGCCGCTCCGCCGCCATGCGGCCCGCACAGTAAGCCGCCAACGCATAAAGCCCTTTGGCCGTCAGCTCCTCGACATGTTCAGCCGTCAGCGCCGGCTCGTAATCCTCCCGGAGCGCAGTCGGGTAGTTCACAAAGTACTTCAACACCTTAGCCTGCCCGACAGGCGCGACCTCCGGCAGTTCGAGCCCGGTCGCCGTCGCCGGAGCCGCCTGAGAGAGCTCTCTGAGCAAGGCCCATTCCAGCAGCATATCGTTGTCGAACGGCACCTGTTTGTAGACCTGATACCAGAGCGGGCATGCCTGCCGGAAACGCTCCTCGTCGAAATCGGGGAAACGGTCGAAAAAGCGATCCAGGATCGTTTCGTTGAACGTCGAGCAGTCGAATCCCTCCGGCTGGTTCCACGTCTTCCCGTCCACCGACCAGGCGAAGAGAGTCGCGCAGGTTCCGGCCACCTCGTCGATCCGGTCGTAAATCTCGGCCGGGATCTCCTCCCGGGGCAGCGGCCTGCCCCCCTCGCAGCAACAGCTGCACACGAAACAGTAGTTCGGAGCGGCTACGAAGTGCAGAAACTCGTTGTCTCCCCCCGGAATCTCGTCATAGCGATACTCGCCCGTCTCCGGGTCGTAGCTCAGCGTAAAGTAGTCGGTCAGGATGTCGCCCTCCAGCCATTCGCAGACATCGTCGAATCCGCACTCCTGCGCCGTCTCCTCCTGCTCCGCCGTTCCCCAGCCGACAAGGTATTTCACTCCGAGCATCATCATGATGCGTTTCAGGGCGTCTGGCGACGGTAATTGTTTCATTTCCATAGCGTTGTGTTTTAATTAAGTGAATAAAAAAGGGTTCTCGTCCGGAAATAAAAAGCGTGGGCCTTTGAAGCTCATTTGTTTTCCAGGTATCGCCAAACACCTTACACCCAAATAAGTAAAGCCCACGTGTCGCCACGTGAGCGTTACCACTTTACTTTCGGGTGTGTTTCAAAATTGGCGATTTTGGGAAACAAAAGTAAAGCTAACGCTTTTCTATGTATGTCGTAAAGAGGTTTTTAATTCATGGGCAATGCTCGAGTTTCGGGACAAAGGTAGCAAAAAAACGGGCCGGCCGGTATGCGGGTGTCCGAAAAACCGCCACGCCCCCCTCCTCGGCGGTCTCCCGCCGCGCCCTACACGATCCCCTGCGCCAGCATGGCGTTCGCCACCTTCCGGAACCCCGCGATATTGGCCCCCTTGACGTAATTGACGTAGCCGTCCGGCTCCGTCCCGTAGCGCAGACAGGCCGCGTGGATGTTCCGCATAATGGCGTGCAGTTTTTCGTCCACCTCTTCGGCGGCCCACTGGAGGCGTTCGGAGTTCTGGGTCATCTCCAGCCCCGACGTCGCCACCCCGCCTGCGTTGGAAGCCTTGCCCGGCGAGTAGAGGAGTTTGTGCTGCTGGAAAGCGTGCACCGCCTCCGGCGTGGAGGGCATATTCGCCCCCTCGGCGACGCAGATACAGCCGTTGGCGATCAGTTTGGCCGCATCTTCGCCGTTGAGTTCGTTCTGCGTGGCGCACGGCATGGCGATGTCGCACTTCACCCCCCACGGCCGTTCGCCCGGGTAGTAGGTCGCGCTGGGATAGCGGTCGGCATACTCGCTGATCCGTCCGCGGTAGATGTTCTTGAGTTCGAAGATGTACTCCAGTTTATCAGCGTCGATCCCGTCGGGGTCGTAGATGTATCCCGATGAATCCGAAGCGGTTACGACCTTGGCCCCGAGCTGGGTCATCTTCTGGATGGCGTACTGGGCGACGTTCCCCGATCCGGAGACGGCCACGACTTTCCCCGCCGGAGAGTCCCCGCGCGTAGCGAGCATCTCCTGGGCGAAGTAGCTGACGCCGTAACCGGTGGCTTCCGGCCGCAGCGGGCTTCCGCCCCAATCCAAGCCCTTGCCGGTGAAGGTGCCGGTAAATTCGTTCCGGAGCCGTTTGTATTGTCCGAAGAGGAATCCGATCTCTCTGGCTCCCACGCCGATATCGCCTGCCGGGACATCGGTGTCGGCGCCGATATGGCGTTGGAGTTCGGTGGCGAACGATTGGCAGAAGCGCATGACTTCGCCGTCGGATTTCCCTTTGGGGTTGAAGTCGGAACCGCCCTTTCCGCCGCCCATGGGCAGCGTGGTGAGTGCGTTTTTGAAGGTCTGTTCGAAGGCGAGGAATTTCAGGATGCTGAGGTTGACGGAGGCGTGGAACCTCAGCCCCCCTTTGTAGGGCCCGATGGCGCTGTTCATCTGGACGCGGTATCCGCGGTTGATTTCGACCTCTCCGCGGTCGTTGACCCACGGTACGCGGAAGATAATAATGCGTTCGGGTTCGGCGATGCGTTCGAGGATTTTCATCTTCCGGAGCACCGGATTTTCGAGGATATAGGGGGCAAGACTCTCGACCACTTCTCGCACGGCTTGGTGAAATTCGGGTTCTCCGGGGTTGCGTGCTTCGATGCGGGCCATGAAGTCGCTGATGTACTGTTGGATTTGGTTTTCCATGAATTTATGGGGTTATGTTGGTTTTCAAGGTGTAAGAGGCACGGAGGCCCCCCGCCCCAAGGCCTTTCGCAGTCAGGAGGCCGGTCGATCAGGAGGCCTCTTACTATTATAAGGTACCGCTATAAGGCGTCACGCCTAATATGTTCCGCGCCTAATATTAGGTGGAAATACCTCCCCCTTTTCGAATGCCGAGCGGCCCCGCCCCGGGCTTCCGCAGCAGCAACGATGGGGGGCTGGGAAATGTCGGCGGAGACGGTACGGTATGGTCTTCTGCGGTGAGCGGCACGAACGGTTGGCGACTTTTATTCTACACGGGCGCCATGTCTCCTTCTGCCACGTACAATCGCGCCGGCGGTTTTCAGTTGCGTTGCCTCTCGGAATAAACGGGAGCCGGGCGATACCCCCGGGCTACCGCGACGCCGGAAGCGATAAACGATTGGGCGGATTGGGCTTCGTCGGTCACACAGGTTACAGTAGATCATCTACCATGAACGGGACTAATAGCGTGTTCTTGGCCTTCCTCATGCAAGGTCTCCTTCCCAGCTACGCGGACAGCCGTGGGCACGCTCTTCAGTTGCGTTGCCTCTCGGAATAAACGGGGGACGAGAGGCACGCGAATACTGGCCGTCGTTACCCTAAACAATCGGGTAGCCTCTACCCTATTTGTACTCCTGCGGCTCGTGGAGCCGCGCGGGCCGGACGCCTCCCCACGGGAGGCCCGCAATGTTCGCAAGCTCACTGCGGCCACTCCCGGGCGCCCGCCCCGTTTGGCAATGCCCTATTCTTTCAGGTTCGGGCTGCGCGCTCCGAGGACGGCGATTCCTCACGGAATCGCACTACTCGCTCTCAGTTCAAGCGGTCGAAGCCTGCGGAGCCCACAACAACGTCAGTTGCGGGCCTCCGCGGTCGGAGGCTTCGGCCCGCGCGACTCTACGAGTCGCATAAACTCATCTCAAGCCACCGCCCAATCCACAACCCGAATCTATCGGGGCTCGTTCTTGGCTCGCTATTTCGTTCTTAGCCTAAGTTCGCCGCCAGCGGTGAATGCAACGAGCTCCGTCGAGTTGCAGTCCGCCGCGCGGGGTGGCGGCGAACTGCGCGGCTCAAAGAGCCGCAGAAGCTCGGCCTAAAGCCCGGCCAAAAGCAAGACCCAACTCACCGCCCAAATCTCAGCCCAAAGAACAGCACGGCCCAAAGCTCGCCCCAATTCTCCGCCCCGTGTCAGCATCACTGCGGCTCCGCTTGCGCTCCGCCGCGTTTTCGCGCGCCTGCGCGATTCAACTATTTCGGCTTACCGCCGAAATAGTTGAATCGCTTCTTTAGGCGGGGCGCGCGGCTCTGGCTACAGGAGGGAACTGCCTTCGGGCCAGGCAGGCCCCGCGTGCCCGCGGTGGGCAAATGGCAGCCTTAGCCCAACTCCCTGTTCCGCGCGCTAGCGGAAATCTTATTCAAACGCGCACTACGCGTTTGAATGATTTCCTACTCCAGCGGTCGCGCGCGGTTGAGCTTTGCCCCGCCTTGAACTGTTCTCGTTGGCTTCGCCTTCCTCCTCGCCGCTCGGCAATTTGCAAACTACGTTTGCATTGCTCTCGCTGGCAGCGTCGGTTGTGAACAAAGAGAACCAGAAAAACTTTAGAGCGCATCCCTAAAGGGATGCTCTGGCCGGATATACCCGCAAATTCAAACAAACTTCGCCGTAGCAACTCCCCCGCCTCACGGCTTGCGGATCACCTCGTTCTCGCCCAGCGCCCGCCCGTAGTGATCGATCAGACGATTGAGGATCAGGTTAATCCCAACCCCCAAAACAATGTCCGCCAGCAAAACCCACCCGAAATCCAAACCGCAAACCTCCGTCAAAAAGAAATTGAACAGGATGAAGAAAACCTCCAACAGCAACAGAATCCCCGTGCTCTGCAAATGCGTCCGGTTGAGCTGCAACAGTTTGTGATGGATGTGGTTCTGATCCGGATAGAACGGCGATTTCCCCCGCGATATCCTGCTCACGAAGACCCGGCACGTATCGAACACCGGCACGAAAAGCAACCCCAGCAGAATCGCCAACGGAGCATGCAGCCCCACCGGCTGGAACGTCGTATGGCCCAAATTGGCGAACTTAAGTCCCAGGAAGATAATCATATACCCCAGCGTCAACGACCCCGTATCCCCCATGAACACCTTGAGCCGCGTCCCCAGCACATTGTACTGGAAAAACGCGATCAGCACCCCCGCCATCCCGAACGCGAACATCGCATAGACGAAAAGCTCGTAATAGATAAAGAAAATGCCCAGCGTCGAGAGGATGATCGTCCCCAGCCCCGAACACAAGCCGTCCACCCCGTCGATCAGGTTGAACGCATTGACCGTCAGCACCACCACCACGATCGTCAGCAGCGCGTCCGGCAGGAAAGGCAGCCGGTGGAGCCCGAACAGCCCCTGAAAATCGTAGACCGTCACCCCCGCGAAAACCAGACAGATCGCCGCGAAAATCTGAGCCGCGAACTTGTTCCGATACCCCACCCCGATCAGGTCGTCGGCCAGCCCCACGAAGTAGAGGATCAGCATCCCCGCCACCACGAAGAGAAACTCGGTCAGCAGCTCGATCTGCAAGTTGATCGAGACGTCGTATCCGTAATAGTACCTGAGCCCCAGCACGAACGCGAACGAAAAGAGCACCGCCGGAAAAAACGACAACCCGCCGAGCCGCGGAATGGCCCCCTTGTGCACCTTCCGTTTGTTCGGTTCGTCGAACAGCCGTTTCATCTTGGCAAAAATGACGATCCGCGGAATCGCCAGCCACCCGAAAGCGGCCGAAATCCCGAACGTCAGAATCACGAATAACACGTATATCATAGTCTCCCCCGAAGCGTTTTTGCGATTGGACAAATATAACGAACTATTCGGTACCCTGCAACGTCTTTATCGAGCTGTCGCCGATTTTTCGTACCTTTGCAGGCGGTGAGGTGTGCGCTTCGGAGCGTCGGGACGACCGCCCTCCGTCTGCGCCGCGCACCGGCGGGCCACACGGCCCGCCGGTCACCACCCCACGGACGACAAAAAAACATCAACACCGCAATATGGAACCTATGGAACTCAGCGAGCAGGAGCTCCTGCGCCGCGAATCGATGAACAAACTGCGCGAACTCGGCATCGAGCCCTATCCGGCCGCCGCCTATCCCGTGACCGCCACGGCTGCCGGGATTCGCGAGAAATATACCCCGGAGAGCACTGAATTTCAGGACATCCGGATCGCCGGACGCATCATGAGCCGGCGGATCATGGGGAGCGCCGCCTTCTTCGAGCTCCAGGATCACACGGGCCGAATCCAGGTCTACATCCGGCGCGACGACATCTGCCCCGAGGGCGATCCGACGCTCTACAACACCGTCTTCAAGAAGCTGCTCGACATCGGCGACATCGTCGGCATCCGCGGCTTCGCCTTCGTCACCAACATGGGCGAACTGTCGGTGCACTGCCGCGAGTTCACGGTGCTGAGCAAGTCGCTGCGCCCGCTGCCGATCGTCAAGGAGAAGGACGGCCAGGTCTTCGACGCCTTCAGCGACCCGGAACAGCGCTACCGGATGCGTTACCTCGACCTGATCGTCAACCCGCACATCAAGGAGACCTTCCTGAAACGGGCCAAGATCATCGCCACCATGCGCCGCTTCTTCGACGAGCACGGCTACGTGGAGGTCGAGACGCCGATCCTGCAACCGATTCCGGGCGGGGCGGCGGCACGGCCCTTCATCACGCACCACAACTCGCTGGATACGGATCTCTACCTGCGGATCGCGACGGAGCTCTACCTCAAACGGCTCATCGTCGGCGGGTTCGAGGGGGTCTACGAGTTCGGCAAGAACTTCCGCAACGAGGGGATGGACCGGACGCACAACCCGGAGTTCACCTGCATGGAGCTCTACGTGGCGTATAAGGACTACCGGTGGATGATGGAGTTCACGGAACAGCTGCTGGAGACGGTGGCCCGGGAGCTGCACGACGGCGAGACGCGCGTGCGGGTGGGGGATCGCGAGATCGACTTCCGGGCGCCGTTCCGTCGGGTGACGATGCGGGATGCCATTCTCGAAAAAACGGGCTTCGACATCGCCGGGAAGACGGAGGAGGAGCTGCGGGCGGCGTGCCGCGAGCTGGGGGTCGAGACCGACGAGACGATGGGCAAGGGCAAGCTGATCGACGCCATCTTCGGCGAGCGGTGCGAGGCGGATTTGGTGCAACCGACCTTCGTGACGGACTACCCGATCGAGATGTCGCCGCTGAGCAAGCGCCACCGCGACGATTCGACGCTGACGGAGCGTTTCGAGCTGTTCGTGAACGGGAAGGAGCTCTGCAACGCCTACTCGGAGCTGAACGACCCGATCGACCAGCTGGAGCGGTTCCAGGAGCAGCTTCGGCTGTCGGAAAAGGGCGACGACGAGGCGATGTTCATCGACATGGACTTCGTGCGGGCGTTGGAATACGGCATGCCGACCTGTTCGGGGCTGGGGATCGGGATCGACCGGCTGACGATGTACATGACGGATCAGTCGTCGATCCAGGACGTGTTGTTCTTCCCGCAGATGCGGCCGGAGAAGAAGGCGGTGCGGGACGAGCCTGCTCTCTACACGGCTGCGGGGATTCCGGAGGAGTGGGTGCCGGTGCTCCAGAAGATGGGCTACGTGACGGTGGCTTCGCTGGGGGGGCTGGCGCCGAACAAGCTGTGGGGGGATCTGTGCGGGTTCAACAAGAAGAACAAGCTGGGGCTGAAGAATCCGACGGCGGAGGAGGTCTCGGGGTGGGTTTCGGCGGCTGCTTCGGGTTCAGCTTCGACCTCGGCTTCGGCGGAGTAGCGGCATTCGGTTTCGGCCCGGCTTCCGGCGACGGAGGGGCGGTCGGATGCAATAAAAAGGAGGCTTTTTCCGTCAATTGAGAACAGGGACAGCCGTGTCCGTCTCGAGCTGGCGGAACAACGAGCCGGGCCGAGGCTGTCTTGGGGTTTGGTCGGAGGCGGCCTGTGGAAATGCGTGAGCATTTCCCGTCCACGGGACGTGGGGCCCGCGCGGCCCGAGCGCAGTCCCCTCCTGTAGGACAGACGTGCGCCGACGCCTTAAGAGGGAAATCGTCAAAACTCGCTTGCGTGTTTTGACAAGATTTCCCAAGGCGCGCGAACAAAGAATGGCGTGCAAAACTCCGTCGCCCGCCCGCGTAAAGGGCATATTCTGCCGGTTGGCGGAGAGCCAATCCGGCAAGAATTGCCGCGGGCGACGTTTAGGAGCAGACACGCCCAACTTTCGGGTGCCGAGCGGCACCGGCGGAGCGCCAGCGGAGCCGCAGTGAGGCGGACACGGGGCGGAGAGCTGGGGCGAGCTTTGGGCTGTGCTTGTTCTTCAGGCGGGAAAACCGATTTCGGTTTTTCCACCGCATTGGGCCGAGCTTTTGCGACTCGCAGAGTCGCGGGGGCCGAAGCCTCCGACCACGGAGGCCCGCAACTGACGTTGCTTTGGGCCCCGCAGGCTTCGTTCGCTTGAACTGAGATCGAGTAGCGCGCCCAAGGACGAACTTCGCAGAATGGGGGCGGTGAATGGATGCGATGCTCGTGCGACTCGCAGAGTCGTGCAGTCCGCCGCCACCCCACGCGGCGGGCTGCAACTCGACGGAGCTCGTTGCTCCTCCGCTGGCGGCGAACTTTCCGTGATGAGGCAATGCTTTTGCGACCCAACGGGTCGCACGGGCCGGAGCCACCCCCGGCGTAGGGCCGCCACTCGCGATGCTCGTTGCGTCTACGCTGGCTCCGACCGATGGAATTAAATTACAGTCGGGTAGAGGCTACCCCTTGGGGTAGTTCCAGCCCCTTGCCCCCGCGGGCACGCGGCCCGTTTATTCCGAGAGGCAACGCAACTGGAAACCGTTGGAACGATTAACCGGACTGATGTGTAGCCGTTGCATGTCGAAAAGCAAATAGATGCCATTTCTGTCGTTAATGGAAGCAGACCAGCTGTTACCTTCGCGACCGACATTGCCCAGGTCCCCTAATCTCCCATTATTGCCTCCGTCGCGGAAGCCCGGGGCGGGACACTCCGTTTATTCCGAGAGGCAATGCAACGGAAAACAGTGGGCGCGATAATCCGATCCGTTGGAGAACAGCCAGGAAGGGCTGAAACTAAAGTTCACGCCATTGGTACCACTGACCGCAGACGACCAGCCATAGCCGTGGCTGCCGATGTGCTTCAGCGCGCCCGAGGGGCCGCGACGGTAGCCCGGGGCCGAACGGCACCCGTTTATTCCGAGAGGCAACGCAACTGAAAACCGTGGGCGCGGCTGTCCGAGTTGCTGGTGTTGAGGCCCTGCGAATGGAAATTCAAGTCCAGGCCGCTGATGCCGCTCGTGGCGGAAGACCAGCCGAACCCGTTGTAGCCGACGCTCACCGGCCCGCCCGAGTACGCGTGGCGGTGGCCCGGGGCGGGGAGGAACGACACCGAACTTCCACCGAAAACAACTACAGAATACCCGCTGACGAATCCCTCATAAAAAACAAAGAAACCGAAACAGATGAAAACCAACCGGATATACCTTCTTCTCGTCAGCCTCGTCGGCCTCGGCAGCTGCAAAGAAACCACCCCGCCCGAGCCGCCCCCCCTGCCCGCAGCCCAGCGCACCGTCATCGAATACGTCATCGCCACCGACCAGAGCTACCCAGCCGCCCAACGCTACATCAACGAACTCGAAGCCACGTTCGACCCGGCCGGGAACGAACGGCATATCGTCTACCTCTACCCGCCGGCCAAAGGGAGCACCTACGCCCCCGCCGACCCGCAGTACGACGAACGGCCGAGACTCCTGCTCATCACCCGCGACCAAGACCCCGAACAGTTCGGGAGCACCGTCCTGAAAGCCTACAACCGCGGACAGGCACCCGGCGACCCCAACGTTTTGCAGACCGTACAGGAAGACGCCCTGCGGCTCGCCCCGGGCGACTACTACACCATCGCCACCTGGCACAACCCCGACGTGCCCCCCGCCGGACGCACCGTCATCGAATACATGGTCGCCGACAACAACCTCTACCCCTACGCCGTGCAGAACATCAACGACATGGAAGCCGCGTGGGCCGCACTCCCCGACAACGAAAAAGAGGGCCGGATGGTCGTTTATCTGCATCCGGTGGCCGCCGCAAGCCGGTGGGCACCGACCACAGCCGACTACGACGACACCCCGCGGCTGCTGCTCATCTCCGGCGACCGCAACGACCCGAACCGACCCTTCGCCAGCCGCGTGCTGAAGACCTACAGCCGGGAACAAAACCCGACCGATCCGGAAGTGATGGCCCGCGTGGTGACCGACGCCATGGCGCTCGCACCGGGGGCGAGCTACGGACTCGCCTTTTGGTCGCACGGCGCCGGATGGCTGCCCGCAGAGAGCTATCAACCGCTTCGGTCGGTCATTCCCTCCTGGGACGACGCCGGGTGGAGCGGGTCGAAACTCGCCGGGATCGGCGAACCGAAGCCCACGTCGATGAGCGGAACGAATACAGACAATCCGGGGATTACGAGCTACTCGTTCGGCATAAGCAGCAGCTTCGACAACAGCGAGATGGAGATCGACGCGATGAGCCGGGCCTTGTCCGGATTCGGGAAGTTCGACTTCATCCTCTTCGACGCCTGCCACATGGCCTGCATCGAGCTGGCGTGGGAGTTCCGCGACCGAACCGACTACCTGATCGCCTCGGCGGCCGAGGTTTTGGGAGCCGGATTCCCCTATCGGGAGGTGCTGAAACCGATGCTTTCGCCCGGCGCGGCGGATGTCGAGGGGATAGCGCGCACCTACTTCGACTACTACAACGAACAATCGGGAGCCTATCGGACAGCCACCGTTTCGGTGATCAAAACCAGCGGGTTACCCACTTTGGCGGAGGCGGTGAAACGGCTGAGCGACACCGGGTTGTCGGAGGGGACAACGGGTCTCTCGCCGGCGGCGCAGCAGTTCGGACGCACCTACACCTCGTTCAACGGGACGTTCTACGACCTGGGCGACCTGGTTCACCGGACGTGGAACGGGGCCGCCTACACGGAAGCAGTGGGGGCGTTCGACCGGGCGCTGGCGGCGGCGGTACCGTATGCAGCGACGACGCCGTGGATTCTCGAAGGGCAGTCGGGGGCGATTCGGGTGCTGACCCATTGCGGCCTGTCGTCCTACCTGCCGCGAGCCTCAACGCCGGTCTCTCTGGAGGCCTATCGCACGCGGTTCGGCTGGAGCGAAGCTTCGGGAATGGGCGCGCTGGCGCGGTAGGCGGGGACGATTTAGGGACGAAGCGGCCAGCTTTCGAGTACCGAGCGGCACCGCCCCGGGCTACCGCGGATACCCTTCAGGCACGTTATGGGGTGGCCATTATGCCGGATATAACTGGTCATCAGCCACAAACGAAATCGACGGCCTATTTTTATCTTTTGACATACACGGCCTCACCCCGGACAATGCAGCGAGTCGCGGCTTCGGTTTTCCGTTGCGTTGCCTCTCGGAATAAACGCGCCCACAGGGCGTTTTACTACCAGCCTCTACCCCAAGCAACTGGCCGGGTCTACCCTAAAAATAAAGGCAGCCTCTACCCTAACCAACTGATCGGGTCTATCCTAAATAACCGGCGGCCTCTACCCTTTCTTGGTCTGACTTTACGCGCACGGAAAACGCAGACCAGCCGCTCAACGGTACCTTCCCGTACTATTCGGACGGCGTAGCGGGTGAAAAATATGGTGCAGGAAATTACAAAGCCACCAACGGTCGTCTCTACAAGGTAAGCACCTCGGGCGCGGGAACCCCGCTCGCCTGGTACCCCGCCCCGGGCTTCCGCGAGAGAGCCAGTGGCGGGCTGAGCTACGTCGGCGGCACCGGGTTCAGCTATTCGTCGTCGGTGAGCGGCAGCAATGGGGTGTACTTGCATTTCGGCGTGGCGAGCCTCTATCCCAGCTACGCGAGCAGCCGCGGCTACGGTTTTCAGTTGCGTTGCCTCTCGGAATAAACGGACGCACTGCGTCTTTTGATGGCTGTGTCTACACCAAATGGAGACCAAGGCAGTCCGATTGCCTGGGGTAGAGACACTTAGGGGTCGAGGCGACCAGTAAAACGCCCTGTCGGCGGCGCGCCCCGGGCTACCGCTATGTCAATTCGGGCGATCTGGTGGGGAGCGGCAGCTATGGTTCTGTTAGATCGGCTTCGGTCAACGGTATCAATAGCATATACTTGGATATCAGCGCATCACTCCTCCGTCCCAATTTTACGCACTATCGCGCCCACGGTTTTCAGTTGCGTTGCCTCTCGGAATAAACGGGGGGGCCGCTCGCGGGGGGCAAGGGGCTGGAGTTACTCTAACTGGGTCGACTTTGGCGGACGGAGCCAGCGGGGGCCGAACGAGGATCAAGAGTTGCGGCCCTACGCCGGGGGTGGCTCCGGCCCGCGCGACCCGTTGGGTCGCAGGAGCACGGCCTATTCGTTCTGAGCGCGACAACAGTTTGCCGCCAGCGGGGACGCGACCGAGCTTGCGAGGGTTGCAGTCCGCCGCGTAGGGTGGTGGCGAACTGCGCGACCCAAAGGGTCGAAAAAACTCATCCCAAACCACCACCCAATCCACACCCAAATCTCTCGGCTTGGGCGAACAGGACGGCGCCCCTAAAGGGTCGAAAAAGCACAGCCCAAAAGTTTAGCCCAACTCTCCGCCCATTCATCCTCGGGCGCGCCCCCCGGCGCCCGAGGACGGCGATTCCGAACGGAATCGCGCTATTCGCTCTTAGCCTATAGCAATTCGCCGTCAGCGGTGACTGCAACGAGCTCCGACGAGTTGTAATCCGCCGCGCAGGGTGGCGGCGAACTGCGTGACCCTAAAGGATCGCAAGCGTTCAGCCTAACTCACGGCCCAATTCACAACCTAAATCTGTCATGTTCGGCCTGTCGTCCAATTCATTACCAATCTGCCGGGTTCGTTTTCGGCCGCAGCCAGCGGAGAACGAAGACGGAGCGAGAGCGGAGTATTTCGGCCCTCCGCATCCGGGGCTGCGGGCCGACCGTTGACACGGGGACTGAGCTATTCGCTCTCAGCCTATAGCTGTGCACCGTCAGCGGTGAGTACAACGAGCTCCGACGAGTTGCAGTCCGCCGCATGGGGTGGCGGCGAACTGCACGACCCTACGGGTCGCAGAAGCTCGGCCAAAAGCAAAGCCCAAAGCACGACCAAAGGTTCAGCCCCATTCTGTTGGGTTCGGGCTGCGCGCTCCCCGGGTGGGCCGAAGGCCCAGCGCGCAGGCCCGGAGGTTTTCCGAACCACAA